>NZ_JBEXSH010000089.1:0-16867 GCF_040613555.1 Streptomyces sp. NPDC006265 | reverse complement strand
GGGGTGTCCGCCCGCAGCGTTTGGCGCGTCAACGGACGGTCAGTCCGTATCCGGCCCCATCGCGCCGTTCCGAGGACGGCCCCCCCCGGCGCGGACCCGACCCACCACCCGGCGAGAAGGCGCCCCCAGCCCGGCGGAGCCTAGGCGCTCGGCTGTTCCTCGCCCGCTTCGCGGCGTGCGAGACGGCTGTGAGTACGGCCGTACAGGAAGTAGACGAGGAAGCCGACGGCCATCCAGATGCCGAAGCGGACCCACGTCTCGGCCGGCAGGTTGATCATCAGCCACAGGGAGGCGCACACCGACAGGATCGGAAGGACCGGCACCCACGGCGTGCGGAAGGACCGGGGCAGGTCGGGGCGGCTCTTACGCAGGATGATGACGCCGATGGCGACGACCACGAAGGCGAACAGCGTGCCGATGTTCACCAGCGCGGCCAGCTCCGTCAGCGGCGTGAACCCGGCGAGGACCGCGATGATCACGCCGAGCAGGACCGTCGGCCGGTGCGGCGTCTTGAACCGCGGGTGGACGTGCGAGAAGAACCGCGGCAGCAGCCCGTCCCGGCTCATCGCGAAGAACACACGGGTCTGCCCCAGCAGCAGGATCATGCACACCGTCGTGAGGCCGACCGCGGCGCCGAAGCTGATGAAGCCCGCGTACCACGGATGCCCGGTGGCCTTGAAGGCATCGGCGAGCGGGGCGTCGACGGACAGCTCGCTGTAGTTCTGCATGCCGGTGACGACGATCGACACGAGGACGTACAGCGTCGTACAGATGACGAGGGAGCCGAGGATGCCGCGCGGCATGTCGCGCTGCGGGTTCTTGGTCTCCTCCGCGGCCGTGGCAACGACGTCGAAGCCGATGAAGGCGAAGAACACGACCGAGGCGGCGGTGAAGATGCCCATCACGCCGAAGTTGGAGGGTGCCCAGCCGAACATGAGCTGGATCAGAGGGGAGTCGAGACTCGCCCCGGCCTCCACGGGCTGCTCCTTGGGGATGAACGGGTCGTAGTTGTCGGCCTTGATGAGGAACGCGCCCGCGATGATCACGACGAGGACGACCGTCACCTTGATGGCGACGACGATCGACGTGATCCGCGCGGACAGCTTCATGCCGACCACGAGGATGCAGGTGAGGACGAGGACGAGCGCGGCGGCGAGGATGTCGAAGCCGAAGACGTCGGCGCCTTCGCGGCTGCCGAGGGCCGCCGGCATGTTCCAGCCCGCGTTGTCCATGAGCGACTGGATGTAGCCGGACCAGCCGACGGCCACCACCGCCGTACCGAGCGCGAACTCCAGAACCAGGTCCCAGCCGATGATCCAGGCGGGCAGTTCACCGAGGGAGGCGTACGAGAACGTGTAGGCGGACCCGGCGACGGGGACCGTGGACGCGAACTCGGCGTAACAGAGGGCGGCCAGGGCGCAGACGACGCCGGCCGCCACGAACGCCAGAGCCGTGGCCGGCCCGGCGTTGTTCTTGGCGACCGTTCCGGTGAGAACGAAGATGCCGGTGCCGATGATCACACCGACGCCGAAGACGGTCAGATCCAGCGCGGACAAGGACTTCTTGAGCGCGTGCTCTGGTTCCTCGGTGTCGAGGATGGACTGCTCGACCTTCTTCGTCCGGAAGAGGGTACTACTCACGGGGTTACCTCCCACGCTCGTCGTCCTCGACATGATCGAGAGGTGGCACCGTTCGTATGCCCCGGCACGGGCGGATTCACGCCAATGGGCCGGTTGCACCACCCTCATGGTGGGGAAACCGGCCCATCTCGGACCCGTTCGGCCGCGTCAGTCGGCTACTTCAGTCGCGCGCGCTCTCCACCGACTCCACGGCATCCGCCGCACTGCGCTCGAAGCGTCCGTCCAGCTTGGCGACCAGCCCGGTCACCTGCCGGGCGATGTCCGGCGCGGTGAGACCGATCTCGGCCAACACCTCGGCACGCGAGGCGTGGTCGAGGAAGCGCGGCGGGATGCCGAAGTCCCGCAGCGGCACGTCGACACCGGCGTCCCGCAGCGCCTGGGCGATCGCCGAGCCGACGCCACCGACGCGGCTGTTGTCCTCGACGGTGACGACCACGCGGTGCTGCTCGGCGAGCGGGGCCATGGCCTCGTCGACGGGCTTGACCCAGCGCGGGTCGACGACGGTCGTGGAGATGCCCTGCTTGTCGAGCAGGCCGGCGATCTCCAGGCACATCGGCGCGAGGGCGCCGACGGAGACCAGCAGGACGTCCGGCCGGTCGGTCCCGGGCTCGCGCAGCACGTCCATGCCGCCGACACGCCGCACAGCGGGCACGGCGGGGCCGACGGCGCCCTTGGAGAAGCGGACCACGGTCGGCGCGTCGTCGACGGCGACGGCCTCGCGCAGCTGGGCGCGGACCTGGTCGGCGTCACGCGGCGCGGCCAGCCGCAGTCCGGGCACGACCTGGAGGATCGACATGTCCCACATGCCGTTGTGGGAGGCGCCGTCGGTGCCGGTGACCCCGGCCCGGTCGAGCACGAAGGTGACGCCGCACTTGTGCAGGGCCACGTCCATCAGCACCTGGTCGAAGGCACGGTTGAGGAAGGTGGCGTAGACGGCGAAGACCGGGTGCACGCCGCCCGTGGCCAGGCCGGCCGCGGAGACGGCGCCGTGCTGCTCGGCGATGCCGACGTCGTAGACGCGTTTGGGGAAGCGCTTGGCGAACTTGTCCAGGCCCACGGGCTGGAGCATGGCGGCCGTGATGGCGACGATGTCCTCGCGCTCCTCGCCGAGCTTGACCATCTCCTCGCCGAAGACGGACGTCCAGTCGGCGCCGGAGCTGGCGATCGGCAGGCCGGTGTCGGGGTGGATCTTGCCGACGGCGTGGAAGCGGTCCGCCTCGTCCTGGAGGGCCGGCTGGTAGCCGCGGCCCTTCTCGGTGAGGCAGTGCACGATGACCGGCCCGCCGAACCGCTTGGCCCTCGCGAGCGCGGACTCCAGGGCCTCCAGGTCGTGCCCGTCGATCGGCCCGACGTACTTCAGGCCGAGGTCCTCGAACATGCCCTGCGGGGCGATGAAGTCCTTCAGCCCCTTCTTGGCGCCGTGCAGGGTGTCGTAGAGCGGGCGTCCGACGACGGGCGTGCGCTCCAGGACCTCCTTGGTGCGGGCCAGGAAGCGCTCGTAGCCGTCGGTGGTGCGCAGGGTCGCCAGGTGGTTGGCGAGGCCGCCGATGGTCGGCGCGTAGGAACGCTCGTTGTCGTTGACGACGATGACGAGCGGGCGGTCCTTCGCGTCGGCGATGTTGTTCAGCGCCTCCCAGGCCATGCCGCCGGTCAGCGCGCCGTCCCCGATCACGGCCACGACGTGGTCGTCACGCTCGAGGATCTGGTTGGCCTTGGCGATGCCGTCGGCCCAGCCGAGGACGGTCGAGGCGTGCGAGTTCTCGATGACGTCGTGCTCGGACTCGGCCTGCGAGGGGTAGCCGGACAGGCCGCCCTTCATCTTCAGCTTCGAGAAGTCCTGGCGGCCGGTGAGCAGCTTGTGGACGTAGGACTGGTGGCCGGTGTCCCAGAGCACCTTGTCCCGGGGCGAGTCGAAGACCCGGTGCAGGGCGATGGTGAGCTCCACCACGCCGAGGTTGGGGCCGAGGTGACCGCCGGTCTTGGAGACCGCTTCGACAAGGAAGCTCCGGATCTCCTCCGCCAGCTGGTTCAGCTCCTCCAGGTTGAGCCGGTCCAGATCGCGCGGTCCCCTGATACGGGTCAGCAGCGGCACCCGTGCCTCCTTGCAGTAGAGCTGTTGCCGGGCTTGCCGAGTCTAATGTTCCGCCGCGGTGGAAGGTGTCCGGGCGGTGCGTCATACGTCACCCGATCTGCCGTACCCCGCTACGGCCCGCTCTACGACACGGCTGCGCCCGGCACCGCCATGGGTGCCGGGCACAGGTTCCGGTAACGGAGGTCGACGGTGTCAGGCGCGACCCGCCGTGCGCTGCGTCTTGCGGGTGACCGAGTCGATGACCACGGTCGCCAGCAGCACGCCACCGGTGATCATGTACTGGACGGGCGCGCCGGTTCCCTGAAGGGCCAGGCCGTACTGGATCGACGTGATCACCATGACACCGAGCAGGGCGTTCCAGATGCGGCCGCGCCCGCCGAAGAGGCTGGTACCGCCGATGACGGCCGCCGCGATGACGTTCATCAGCAGGTCGCCGGCGCCGGCGCTCTGGTTGGCGGCCGCGATCTTGGAGGCCCAGAACAGGCCTCCGACCGCGGCGAACAGGCCCGCGAGGGCGAACACCGAGACGCGGACGGCGACGACGTTGATGCCCGCGCGGCGGGACGCCTCGACGCTGCCGCCGAGTGCGAACACCTTGCGGCCGTACGGGGTACGGCGGACGAGGAAGTCCATGGCGACCAGGACGACGAGGAACAGCAGCAGAGCCAGGGGCAGGCCCTTGTACTGGTTGAACATGATCGCGGCGGCGAAGGCGACGACGGCCAGCAGACCGGTGCGCAGCAGGACGTCGCTCAGCGGCCGGGACGGGACGCCGGCGGCCTCACGGCGGCGGCTGTCGAGGAACGCCGAGACGAAGTAGCCGGCGACGGCGAGCGTCGCGAGACCGTACGCCGCGGCGACGTCGGAGAAGTAATGCGTGGTCAGCTGCCCGACCACGCCGTCGCTGTCGATGTTGATCGTGCCGTTCTGGCCCAGCAGTTGCAGCATGAAGCCGTTCCAGAACAACAGCCCGGCCAGGGTGACCGCGAAGGCCGGTGCCCCGATCCTCGCGAAGAAGAAGCCGTGCAGGGCGCCGATCAGCGCACCGCCGACGACGGCGATCAGCAGAGCGAGCCATTCGTTCACCCCGTGGCTGACGGAGAGAACGGCGAAGAGGGCCCCGGAGACACCGCTGACCGAGCCGACCGACAGGTCGATCTCCCCCAGCAGCAGCACGAAGATGATGCCCACGGACATCATGCCGGTCGCGACCATGGCGACGGAGATGTCGTTGAGGTTCTTCGCGGACAGGAAAGCCGGGTTCAGGCTCTGGAAGATGACGCAGATGACGACCAGGCCGACGACGACGGGAATCGAGCCCAGGTCACCGCCGCGGATCTTGCGCTTGAACTCGCCGAGGTAGCCGGCGAAGCCCTGCTCCCGGACGAGCAGCCGGGGGTCGACGGCGGTGTCGGAACCGGCGGCGGCCTCGGGGTTCTCCACGGCGTGCTCGTCGGTGGGTGTGGAGGTCTTGTCGATGCTCACTTCTGAGCCTCCCCGTTGCTGCGCGCCGCACGGCGGGTCACGGCGTTGTCCGTGGCACCGGTGATGGCGGAGATGATCTCTTCCTGCGAAGTCGACTTGACCTCGAAGACGCCGTTGTTGCGGCCGAGGCGCAGTACGGCGACCTTGTCCGCGACGGCCTTGACGTCGGCCATGTTGTGGCTGATGAGGATCACGGCGTGGCCGCGCTCGCGCAGCCTCTCGACCAGGTCGAGGACCTGTGCGGTCTGCTCGACGCCGAGGGCGGCGGTGGGCTCGTCGAGGATGACCAGCTTCGGCTCACCGAGCATGGAACGGGCGATGGCCACGGTCTGGCGCTGCCCGCCGGAGAGTGAGGCGATCGGGATACGGACGCTGGGGATGCGGATCGACAGCGTCTGCAGCAGCTCGCGGGAGCGGCGCTCCATCTCGACCTCGTCGAGGACACCGCGCCTGCGGACCTCCCGGCCGAGGTAGAGGTTGCCGACGACGTCGATGTTGTCGCACAGCGCGAGGTCCTGGTAGACGGTCGCGATGCCGAGGTTCTGGGCGTCGTGCGGCTTGTTGATCTGGACGGCCTTGCCGTCCCATTCGATGACGCCCTCATCGATGGGGTGCACGCCGGCGATCGTCTTGACCAGCGTGGACTTTCCGGCTCCGTTGTCGCCGACCAGGGCGACCACTTCACCGGCGTGGACCTCAAGCTCTACGTCGGTGAGCGCCTGGACGGCACCGAATCGCTTGGAGACCCCGCGCAACGCCAGCACGGGCGTAGCGGACACGTGAACCATCTCCTTCGCCGCCTGACCCGGCGGGAGGTTGTTGCAGAAGAGTGAGAAGGGTTCCACCCGGCGCCCCGCCTAGCTTGCGGGGCTGGTGAGTGCGGGGCGCCGGAGGAGCTGTGCGCGCTCGTTCCGCGGGCCGTGTGGCCCGCGGGAGTCGCGGGACCGCCTACCTGAGGCCGAGCTTGTCGCAGGCCGCCTTGAACTTACCGGTGCAGATCTCGTTGACGGTGTAGACGCCGTCCTTGATCACGGTGTCCTTGATGTTCTCCTGGGTCAGCGAGACGACCGGGACGAGGACGGACGGAACACCCTTGGTGGTGGGGCTGTCGACCTTGTCCTTGGCGACGGAGTCGAGCGACTCGCCGTGGGCGAGCGCGACGGCCATCTTGGCGGCGGCCTCGGCCTCGGGGGCGTACGGCTTGTAGACGCTCATGTACTGCTCACCGGCGACGATGCGCTGCACACCGGCAAGCTCGGCGTCCTGGCCGGTGACGGGCGGCAGCTTGTCGAAGCCGCCGGCCTTCAGGGCGGTGATGATGCCGCCCGCCATGCCGTCGTTGGCGGAGTAGACGCCGACGATCTTGTCCTTGCCGAGGGCGGAGATGGCGCCCTCCATGTTCTTGTTGGCGTTCTCCGGCTTCCACTCCTTGGTGTCGTACTCCTTGCCGATCTTCACCTTGCCGTCGAGCACGGAGTGGGCGCCCTTCTTGAACAGGGCGGCGTTCGGGTCGGTGATCGACCCGTTCATCATGACGATCTGCCCGTCCTTGGCCTTGTCACCCAGGGCCTTCAGCAGGGCCTCGCCCTGGGTCTTGCCGACCTGCTCGTTGTCGAACGAGGTGTAGGCGTCGATCGGGCCCTCGGCCAGGCGGTCGTAGGCGACGACCGGGATGCCGGCGTCCTTGGCCTTCTTCACCGAGTTGGCGATGGCCTTGGCGTCCACCGCGTCCACGATCAGCACGTCCACCTTGTTGGTGATCATGGTCTCGACCTGCTGGTTCTGGACCGTGGCGTCCTGCTTGGCGTTGGCGTAGACGACCTCGCCCTTGTTGTTCGTGAGCTCCTTGATCTGCTTCTCGATCAGGACCCGGTCGAACTTCTCGTAACGCGCGGTCTGGTTCTCCGGCAGCAGGAGACCGACCTTGATGTTGTCGCCCTTCTTGGCGGCCGCGTCCTTCGAGGAGTCGCTACCGCCATCGGCCTCCTTGGCGCTGCCACAGGCGGCGAGGGACACGGCCATGGCGGTGGCGGCAACAGCAACGGCGGCGTGGCGCATACGCGTGTTCACTTCTAGAAACCTCCCTGACGAGGCCGCGACGTTGCGGCCGAGGTGGCTGGAAGTCAACTCGGCCACACGTGCGACGTCAAGAAGTAAATCCTTAACGAGATGGCAACGGTGCCATCCGTTCTCTAAGTGAAGGCAGGCGTGACTGCCTGCAGTGCGCCGGGAGCAGTTCCGTCCAGAAGGGTCGAATCGCCCATCTCACTGAGGGCGAGGGCGAGCGCTCCGAGCACCTCCGCACGGCCACCGAGGGCACCGGGGAGAACGGACAACTGGCGTGCCGCACTGGGGATGGCGTAGCGGCCGACAGACTCCCGAATCGGCCCGAGGACCAGCTCACCGGCCTCGGCGAGATCACCGCCGAGGACCACGCGGCTCGGGTTCAGCAGATTGCAGAGGTTGGCCACTCCACTGCCGATGTGGCGGCCGACGTCGGCGATCACCCGACGGCAGCCCGGGTCTCCGTCCCGTGCGAGCCGTACGACGCCTTCCATGGTCAGATCGGTGCCGTGACTGGACTGGAGGAGCGGGAGCACGTAACGCGCGGCCGCGAAGGTCTCCAGGCAGCCGCGGTTTCCGCAACGGCAGACCGGGCCGGATTCATCGAGTGTAATATGTCCGATTTCTCCGGCGGTACCGCCGGGGCCCCGGTAGATCTTGCCGTCGATCACCAGGCCGGCGCCGACACCGCTCGCGACCTTGATGTACGCCAGGTCGCGCACGCCTCGGCCGCCGCCCCAGACCATCTCGCCGAGGGCGCCCAGGTTGGCGTCGTTGTCCACGTGCACGGGGACGCCGAGGCGGCCGCGCAGCTCCTCGGCGGGCTTGGTGCCGGTCCATCCCGGGAGGATGGCGGTCGAGCCGAGGGTGCCGGACTCGACGTCGATGGGGCCGGGGACGCCGAGGCCGACGCCGGCGATCTTGGAGCGGTCCACCCCGGTGGCCTCGATCAGGCGGGTGACCAGCTGTTCCGCGCGGTCGAAGCCCTGGGTGGACGAGGCGTCCACGTCCAGGGGCTCGGATTCCTCGGCCAGGACCTGGTGGGCGAGGTTGCCGATGGCGACGCGGAGGTGGGTGTGGCCGAAGTCGACGCCGATGACGATGCCGGCATCGCCGCTCAGCGACACGCTGCGGGCGCGGCGGCCGCCGGCGGAGGTCGGGGTGACCTCGACGGTGCCGCCGTCCTTCAACTCCCGGACGATGTTGGAGACCGTCGCCGCGGACAGACCTGTCGTCCGCGCGATCTCGGCCTGGGTGAGGGAGCCCGCCAGGCGCACGGCACGTACGACCCGCTCCAGGTTGGCTCGGTGCAGCGACGACTGCGACCCCGGAGTCTCCACGACGACCTCCTGCGCACGGGGCCGCTTCGATGAGGCCCCGTCTATGTCCAACTAGTGAACTCTAAGCTGAGCCGTTCGGGTTGCCTCCCGTCAAGAGGTTGAACTGATTCCGGGGTGTGAGCATGTCGTCGCGGACGGCTACGCGGGGGCTGCGCGTGACGCCGGGTGGTGGGGGTGCGCGTTCGTCACGCCTTCGCAGTGGGTATCGGTCGGTGCCGCGCCGGGGGGGTGGGCCGTCCTCGGAACGGCGCGATGAGGTCGGATACCGGCTAACCGTCCGTTGACGCGCCGACCGCTGCGGGCGGACACCCCCCGGCACGGCCCCTTCTCGCCGTACGCGGGTGCGGGAGCGCCGTGGCTCGCCCCCGGCTGCGGGTATGCGCAGCCGCCTGGCTGCGGGCATGCGTGCCGCAAGGGGCGGCACGGGTGGGCGCAGCGGCACCCCGCACCGCCGGGTTGCGGACCCCCGGCCCCAGCACCGACACGGTGGCACCCCTCGACGCCGGGTCGCAGGCCCGCCCGGCCCCGGCACCGGCGCCGAGTCGTGGGTACCGGCAGTACCGTGGCTCGGCTGCGCTACTTCAGCGCCCCCGCCGTCAACCCCTGCACCACCTGCCGCTGGAAGACGATGTACGCCGCCAGCACCGGCAGCATCGCCATCACGAGGCCCGCGAAGAGGCCCGACCAGTCGCCCTTGTAGCCCTGGCTGACGGCCAGCTGGACCAGGCCCTGGGTGAGGACGCGTTTGTCGGGGTCGGTGTTGAGGACCGTGGGGAGCATGTACTGGTTCCACTGGCCCAGGAAGTTGAAGATGCCGACGCTGATCAGGCCCGGCTTGGCCATGGGCAGCATGATCTGGAAGAACGTGCGGCTGTGGGACGCGCCGTCCACGAAGGCCGCTTCGGCGATCGACGTCGGCAGGGTGCGGAAGAACGCCGTCAGGAAGAACACCGTGAACGGCAGCGAGTAGGCGATGTAGACCAGGATCAGGCCGTGGATGGTGTTCAGCAGGCCCATGTTGTTCACGACGTAGAACAACGGGACCAGGGCGAGCATGATCGGGAAGCTCATGCCGCCGATGAACAGGAAGTAGATGAAACGGTTGCCCGGGAATTCGAAACGGGCCAGGACGTAGGCCGCCATGGAGCCCAGGACCAGGGTTCCGATGAGCGAACCGCCGACCACGAGAACCGTGTTGAGGAAGTAGTCGCTCATGTTGGCCTGGGTCCACGCCCGCGACCAGTTGTCGAAGTGCAGGGAGTCCGGGAGCGACCAGGGGGAGCTGAAGATGGAGCGGTCGTCCTTGAAGGACGTCATGACCGCCCAGAGCAGCGGCAGGACCACCATGAACGCCCAGATGACCAGGACGCCGTGGGAGAAGACGTTGAGGACGGTGCCCTCTTTCTTCTCCTTGGGGGATGCGGGCGGCGGGACGTCCGTCTTGGTGATCGGCGCGCCGGACTCGGCCGGGAGCGGGGCGGGGGTTTCGGTCGTCTTCATCGATCAGTACTCCAGCCGCTCGCGACGGCCCAGCCGCATCACCACGGCGGCGAAGGCCAGCGTGACGACGAGCAGGGCGACACCGATGGTGGTGGCGTAGGCGGCCTGGCCGTCGCGGAACGCCTTCTGGTACACGTACAGGACCATGACGGTGGTCGAGTAGTCGGGACCGCCCGGGCCGGTCGTCATGATCTGTACGACCGCGAACGACTCGGCGCCCAGGGCGAGGATGCCCATGTAGACCCAGCCGGACTGCACGGTGTCCCAGAGGAGGGGCAGGGTGATCCGGAAGAACGTGGTGAAACGGTTGGCGCCGTCCAGCAGGGCCGCCTCGTACATGTCCGCCGGGATGGAGGCCATGCCGGCGGAGAAGAGGACCACGAAGAAGCCGACCGTGGACCAGACGAGGACCGCCATCACCGCCCAGAGGGCCAGATCGGGGTCACCCAGCCAGAGGGGCTGGACATCGCCCAGGCCGATGCCGCGCAGGAGCGAGTTGATCGCGCCGCTGTCCGGGTTGTACGCGAACGCGAACAGCAGCGCGACGATGGCGATCGAGAGGACCTGCGGGAAGAAGTAGACGATTTTGTAGAAGGAGGAGCCTCGGACACCGGTGACGACCGGGCCGTTTCTCCGTTTTCTACCGCCTACGTTGATCATGAAGGCGAAGAACAGCGCCAGGCTGATCGTCACCACCGGCAACAGGAGGGCGAACAGCAGGCTGTGCTGCAACGACTTCCAGAAGATGTCGTCGTCGAGCATCCGGCTGTAGTTGTCGAAACCGACCATCTTGAATTCGGGACTCAGGCCGGTCCAGTCCGTGAACGAGTAGTAGATGGACTGGATGAACGGCCAGACCACGAAGAGCGCGTACAGTCCCAGGGGCAGAGCTAGGAAGCCCACGATGAACCGGTACTTGCCGTGCTGCATCGCCACTCCGGTGCCGTTGCGGAATTGGGTTTCCGGTTGCTGTTACTGGTGCTTGTAGTGCTTGATGGAGTCGTCCTTGGCGGCCTCGTCGGCGAATCCCTGGATCTTTTTGATGGCTTCCGCCGGGGTGAGGCGGCCGGCCATCATCTCGCCCAGACCGGACACCCCGATCTTCTCCTTCTGCAACTGCACATACCAGTCCTGGAGACGGGGATTCACCACGTTCTCGCCTGCCTTGTCCAGCGCCGCGACGCCGGATTTGAGGCCAGGGGTGAGGGAGATGCCGTCGGTGCCGCCGTCGTACGCGGTCAGCGACTTCACCTTGCCGGTGAAGTTCTTCGAGGAGGCCTCGCTGAGCATGATGCGCAGCTGCTCCATGCCGCCGGACGCGTTCTTCGCCTTGGCCGGGACGATGAAGGGCTCGCCGCCGGAGGCCCAGATGGTGCCGAAGGGCATCTTGTCGGAGGAGTCGAGGCCGGTGGGCGCGGAGACGGCCAGGTTGAAGTCGTCGGGGATGACGTTGGCCGACTCGTTCTCCACCCAGGAGCCGTTCGGGATGAACAGCGCCTTGCCCTCGGCCCAGGCGGTCTGCGACTGGATGTGGTCCAGGCCCGGGGTGCCCTTGAGGACGTAACCCTTCTTGTAGAGCTCGTAGTACGCCTCGAAGCAGGCCTTCACGGCCGGGTGCTTCCAGGCGTTCGGCTCCAGGTTGTCGATCGCGTCGAGGACCTCGCGGCCGCCGACCTTGCCGATCATCGGGTAGAACGAGAACGGGATGTAGTACGGGTATTTGCCCGCGTACGTCCAGCCCGCCATGCCCTTCTTCTTGGCCTTCGCGCAGACCGCGAGCATCTGGTCCCAGGTCTCCGGGTACTGCTCGTCGAGCGAGTCCAGGGCCTTCTGCGAGTACCAGACGCCGTACACCGTGTAGGCGTAGTACAGGATCCAGACCTTCTCGCCGTCGAACTGGCCCATCTCCACGATGCCGGGGCGCAGCGTGTCGCGGACCTTCTTGTTCGGGTCGTCGTAGGAGGGCGCGTCCAGGAGCGGGGTGAGGTCGGTGAGCTGGTCCTTGCCGACCAGGACGCCCATGTCCATCTGCTCGGCGCCGGAGTTGTCGATGAGGTCCGGCGGGGTGCCCTGGTTGAAGCGGGGCTGAAGCGTGGACTGGATCTTCTGGGTGGCGGAGAACTTCACCTTCACCTTGGGGAAGTTCTTCTCGTAGATCTTCACGGCGTCCTCTGCGTACTCCTTGCCGAAGCCGCCGTCGAACAGGACGAATTCCATGCCGGCCGTGTCGTTGACGGCGAGCGGGTTCTTCGCGGACTTCTTGCCGGCCTTGGCCTTGTCGCCGCTGTCGTCGCCGCCGCTGCTCGCGCAGGCGGACAGGAAGCTCATGGTCGGGACGGAGATCAGACCGAGCGCGGCCGACCTCTTGATCAGATCGCGGCGGCCGACACCTTCGGTGCCGTGGTTCTCGGCGGAAGTGGATCCCATGCTCAAGTCCTCGCCTTCTCCAGGACTCAGGCGGTGAACGGGATCCTTCCCGGCACCGCGATCGGGTCAAGCTGGGTCGTGCAGGAAAGTGCGGGTGGTGACGTGCGGATCGCGTGAATCGCCCGACAGGTATAGTCCACTTCCCGCCAGCGGATCAAGATCGAACACAAGGTTGGCCGTGGGTCTTATCCGAGTTGAGACCTCGCGGAAGTATGAGCGGCCCGTGGGTGCTCCGCCGGAAATATCCCGGTCGGCGCGCCCGAATGCCACAGGCAACACCCTTGACACCCCCGGCCACTTGGGCAGCTACTGGTCCTTGCGCATCGAAGGTGACAACGTTGTCCACTGCGCAGGGAGGGTACCCGTTGATGCAGCGGAAAGCTCGGCACAGATGGGGTTCGGCGGTCGTGTCGGCGACCGCCTTCGCTTTGGCCCTGAGTACACAGGGCGTCGCGGTCGCACGGCCCGAAGCCACCGAGAGCCCCGACCGGGAGTTCGCTTCCTCGTTCGAGGCGGACGACCCGGTTCCGGACTGGCTGAACACCGTCGACACCACCCCCGTCGGCGGCAAACGGGCCTCGGGAGTCGACGGCGGCTACAGCAGCGGCATACCGGGCAACGTGACCGACCAGGTCACCGACGTCCGGGCCAGTGCCGAGAACACGGGCGGCGGCGAGGTGAAGGAGAACCTCGTCGACGGCGAGCCGAGCACCAAGTGGCTCGTCTTCGAGCCCAGCGGCTGGGCCGAGTTCGACCTGGACAAACCAGTCAAACTTGTGCGTTACGCGCTGACGTCGGCCAATGATCACGATGAGCGTGACCCGAAGGACTGGACCCTGAAGGGCTCCACCGACGCCAAGGACTGGAAGACCCTGGACACCCGCTCCGGCGAGTCCTTCTCCGAGCGCGTCCAGACGAAGACGTACGACCTCGCCGAGCCCGGCGAGTACCGGCACTTCCGGCTGGACGTGAGCGGGAACAACGGTGGCGACATCCTCCAGCTCGCCGATCTCCAGCTGTCCACGAGCGGCGCCGACGGGCCCGTCCCGCAGGACATGCTGTCGCTCGTCGACCGGGGCCCCAGCGGCTCCCCCACCGCGAAGGCGGGCGCCGGGTTCACCGGAAAGCGCGCCCTGCGTTACGCCGGCCGGCACACCGCCGAGGGCCGGGCGTACTCGTACAACAAGGTCTTCGACGTGAACGTGGCCGTGGGCCGGAACACACGGCTGGCCTACCGCATCTTCCCGTCCATGGCGGACGGTGACCTCGACTACGACGCGACGAACGTCTCCGTCGACCTCGCCTTCACCGACGGCACCCACCTGAGCGATCTGCGCGCCACCGACCAGCACGGCTTCCCACTGACCCCGCAGGGGCAGGGCGCGGCGAAGATCCTCTACGTCAACCAGTGGAACGACGTGGAGGCGCGGATCGGGTCGGTCGCGGCCGGGAAGACCGTGGACCGGATCCTGGTGGCCTACGACTCCCCCAAGGGCCCGGCGAAGTTCCGGGGCTGGCTGGACGACGTGAGCATCGAGTCCGTCGCGCCCGAGCGGCCGAAGGCGCATCTGTCGGACTACGCGGTGACGACCCGGGGCACCAACTCCAGCGGCGGCTTCTCCCGGGGCAACAACTTCCCGGCGACGGCGGTGCCGCACGGCTTCAACTTCTGGACACCGGTGACCAACGCGGGTTCGCTGAGCTGGCTGTACGACTACGCACGTGCCAACAACGCGGACAATCTGCCGACGATCCAGGCGTTCAGCGTGAGCCACGAGCCGAGCCCCTGGATGGGCGACCGGCAGACCTTCCAGGTGATGCCGTCCCTCGCCGCCGGCACTCCGGAGCTGGGCCGGAAGGCCCGGGAGCTGGCTTTCCGGCACGAGAACGAGACCGCGCGGCCGTACTACTACGGGGTGCGGTTCGAGAACGGGCTGAGGGCCGAGATGGCGCCGACGGATCACGCGGCGGCGCTGCGGTTCACCTACCCCGGCGACGACGCGAGTGTCCTCTTCGACAATGTGACCGACCAGGCGGGGCTGACCCTGGACAAGGAGAACGGGGTCGTCACCGGCTACTCGGACGTGAAGTCCGGGCTGTCCACGGGGGCGACCCGGCTGTTCGTCCACGGCGAGTTCGACAAGCCGGTGAGTGAGGGTTCGTCGGCCGGTGTGAAGGGTTATCTGCGCTTCAAGGCCGACGACCGGACCGTCACCCTGCGCCTGGCGACCTCGCTGATCAGCCTCGAGCAGGCCAAGGACAACCTCCGCCAGGAGATCCCGGAGGGCAGGTCGTTCGAGGCCGTCAAGAAGGGCGCCCAGCGGCAGTGGGACCGGCTGCTCGGCAAGGTCGAGGTCGAGGGCGCGACCCCCGACCAGCTGACGACGCTCTACTCCAGCCTGTACCGGCTGTACCTGTACCCGAACTCCGGTTTCGAGAAGGTCGGCGGGAAGCACCGGTACGCCTCGCCCTTCTCTCCCATGCCGAACCCGGACACCCCGACGCACACCGGCGCGAAGATCGTCGACGGCGAGGTGTACGTGAACAACGGCTTCTGGGACACCTACCGGACGACGTGGCCGGCGTACTCGTTCCTCACTCCGTCCCGGGCGGGTGAGCTGGTCGACGGGTTCGTGCAGCAGTACAAGGACGGCGGCTGGACCTCGCGCTGGTCCTCCCCCGGCTACGCGGACCTCATGACCGGCACCTCGTCGGACGTGGCGTTCGCGGACGCGTACGTCAAGGGCGTCGACTTCGACGCGAAGACGGCCTACGAGGCGGCCGTGAAGAACGCCACGGTCGTACCGCCGAACTCGGGTGTCGGCCGCAAGGGCATGGCGACCTCCCCCTTCCTCGGCTACACGAGCACCGAGACGCACGAGGGCCTGTCCTGGGCGCTGGAGGGCTGTCTCAACGACTACGGCATCTCCCGCATGGGCCGAAAGCTCTACGAGGAGACGGGTGAGCGGCGCTACAAGGAGGAGTCGGAGTACTTCCTGAACCGCGCCCGGGACTACGTGAACCTCTTCGACGCGAAGGCCGGGTTCTTCCAGGGCCGGAACGCCGAGGGCGACCGGCGGGTGGAGTCCTCGAAGTACGACCCGCGCGTGTGGGGCCACGACTACACCGAGACCAACGGGTACGGCTACGCCTTCACCGCCCCGCAGGACAGCCGGGGTCTGGCGAATCTGTACGGCGGACGCAAGGGCCTCGCCGACAAGCTCGACGCGTACTTCTCCACCCCGGAGACCGCCTCCCCCGAGTTCGTCGGCTCGTACGGCGGGGTCATCCACGAGATGACCGAGGCGCGGGATGTCCGGATGGGCATGTACGGGCACTCCAACCAGGTCGCCCATCACGCGATCTACATGTACGACGCGGCCGGGCAGCCCTGGAAGGCGCAGAAGAACGTCCGCGAGGTGCTGTCCCGGCTGTACACGGGCAGCGAGATCGGGCAGGGCTACCACGGAGACGAGGACAACGGCGAGCAGTCGGCCTGGTTCCTGTTCTCGTCGCTCGGCTTCTACCCGCTGGTGATGGGCGGCGGCGAGTACGCGATCGGCTCTCCCCTGTTCACCAAGGCGACCGTGCATCTGGAGAACGGGCGCGAGCTGGTGGTGAAGGCACCGCGGAACAGCGCGAGGAACGTCTACGTCCAGGGGCTGAAGGTCAACGGCCGGACCTGGACCAAGACCTCGCTGCCGCACGCTCTGGTCGCCAAGGGCGGTGTCCTGGAGTTCGCCATGGGCTCGCGACCGTCGTCCTGGGGCACGGGCGAGCACGCAGCGCCCGTGTCGATCACCCGCGACGACGAGGTGCCGGCGCCCCGTGCGGACGTGCTGAAGGGTGACGGCGCCCTCTTCGACGACACATCGGCGACGGACGCCGCGGTGACCTCCGTGGACCTGCCGGTCCAGAAGGGCGCCGAGGCGGTCCAGTACACGCTGACCTCGTCGGCGGACCGAGCGAAGTCACCGGCCGGATGGACGCTCCAGGGCTCCTCCGACGGCACCACCTGGCGGACGCTGGACCGGCGCTCCGGGGAGTCCTTCACCTGGGACAGGCAGACTCGCGCGTTCTCCGTGAGGTCGCCGGGTACGTACGAGAAGTACCGCCTGGTCCTCGATGGCGAGGCCACGTTGGCGGAGGTCGAACTGCTCTCCTGAGCAACTGAGTTGGGGGTCCGATGCCGCTTCCCGTGCCCGTCCTGCCCGAGGGTGTCGACCCGGCCTGACTGCCGCCCGCCGCCTTCCGGGCCATCTTCGACGTGCGCAGCAGCGCGTAGCCCGCGGCGCCGTACTGCATGCGCTGGGTGCGCC
>NZ_JBEXSH010000088.1:0-17012 GCF_040613555.1 Streptomyces sp. NPDC006265 | reverse complement strand
ACGCGTCGATGCCGTTCCTGGACCCGCGGACCCGGACGTACGACAACCGGGTCGTCGAGTTGAGCACGGGCCCCGAGTCGACCGGCTGGCTGGCGAACGTGTCGTTCCTGGTGGACAGGGAGTCGGCCGACTCCTTCCTGGCCGCGGTCGAGCAGCTCCGCAAGGACATGCCGCACCTGGAGGTGCGGGTCAACGGTCCGCTCCCGCCGTACAGCTTCGTCGAGCCCGGTCCGGCCGAGCCCGCGGGCACCGTGGTGAGCGGTACGGAGACCGGAGCGGGGTGACGACATGGGCCTGATCTCGGAGGTGCTGCTGCTGCCGTTCGCACCGGTGCGCGGCAGCGCTTGGGCCATCAGACAGGCAGTCCAGGAGGCCGAGCGGATCTACTACGACCCCGCCACGGTCCGGGCCGAACTGGGTCGCCTGGAAGAGCAGCTGGAGGCCGGGGAGATCACGGAGGAGGAGTTCGACCGCCTCGAGGACGACCTCCTCGACCGGCTGGAGACCGCTTCGCGCAGGAGCGCGGGAACAGGCGACGGGACTACACCATGAACCGAATGGGACTGGGCCTCGCGGTGGGGGCCGGATATCTCCTGGGACGCACCAAAAAGCTGAAGATGGCCGTGGCCGTCGGCGGCTTGGTCGCCGGGAAGAAGCTGAATCTGAGCCCGCGCATGGTCGCGGAGCTGCTTCAGCAGCAGCTGCGGAACAACCCGCAGTTCAAGGAGATCGGGGACCAGTTGCGCGAGGATCTGCGCGGCGTGGGCAAGGCGGCCTCCGGTGCCATGGTCGAGCGTCAGCTCGACGCCCTGTCCGACCGGCTGCACGGCCGGACCGCGCAGATGCGCGACCAGCTGACGGGCGCGGTGCCCGGCGGCGGCGAGGACGACGAGGCGGGCGCCGAGTACGAGGACGAGGAACCCGAGGAGGACGAGCCCGAGGACTCCGCGTCGCACGACGACGAGGAACACGAGGACGAGGCGCCGGAGGACGAGGCGCCGGAGGACGAGGAGTCCGAGCCGGCGGCGAAGAAGGCCCCGGCGAAGAGGCCGTCCGCGAAGAAGGCGGCCAAGAAGGCTCCGGCCAAGAAGGCCCCCGCGAAGAAGGCCGCCGCGAAGAAGGCGCCCGCGAAGAAGACGGCGGCGAAGAAGACATCGGCCACCAAGAAGGCGACGTCAGGGAGCAGGGGCGGCAGCGCCCGGTCCCGACTGCCGAAGGGAGGCGGTGAGGGATGAGCGACACTCTCGGTTCGGCGAAGTCCGCCGCCAACGGAGCGGCGAAGAACCCGCTCACCGACCTGGCCCACAGCGAGGCCGCAGACCGGCTCAAGGCCGAGTTGCAGGAGTACCTCGCCGCTCAGGCCACGCGCATGCTGACCGGCGCCGGCCGCAAGCTCGGCGAGACCACCGGCAAGCTGAACGACATCGCCGAGGGCAACAGCCCCGGCTTCGCCAAACTCGCCCTCGACGGCGGTCGCAAGATCGCCGAGGGCAAGGGGCCGCTGCGCTCCGCACTGGAGACGGGCGGCTCGCACCTCAAGGACAAGGTCAAGGGCGCCTTCAAGGGCCTGGGCGGCAAGGGCAAAGGCAAGGGCAAGGGCCGTTCCGGCAACAAGCCCACCGTCATCATCGAGCACATCGACGTCGGCGTGCCGCTGCGCACCGCGTACGACCAGTGGACCAAGTACCAGGACTTCAGCACCTTCGCCAAGGGCGTCAAGAGCGCGAGCCGCGACGACGACACCCACTCCGACTGGCAGGCGAAGATCTGGTGGTCCAACCGCAGCTGGAAGGCGAAGACGACCGAGCAGGTCCCGGACGACCGCATCGCCTGGACCTCCGAGGGCGCCAAGGGCACCACGAAGGGCGTCGTCTCCTTCCACCGGCTCACCGACAACCTGACCCGCGTCCTGCTGGTCGTCGAGTACTACCCCTCCGGGTTCTTCGAGAAGACCGGCAATATCTGGCGCGCCCAGGGCCGCCGGGCCCGGCTCGACCTCAAGAACTACGTCCGCTTCATCACGATCAAGGGCGAGGCGGAGGACGGCTGGCGCGGCGAGATCCACGACGGCGAGGTCGTCCGCAGTCACGAGGACGCGCTCGCCGAGGAGGAGTCCGAGGAGGAGTCCGAGGAGGAACGCCCCGAGGGCGAGGAGGCCGAGGACGAGTACGACGAGGAGGAGTCCGAGGAGGGCGAGGAGCCCGAGGCCGAGTACGACGAAGAGGCCGAGGACGAAGAGGAGCCCGAGGAGGAGGAAGAGCCCGAGGGCGAGTACGAGGACGAGGAGTACGAGGACGAGGATGAGGAAGTCGAGGCAGGGAGCCGGCGATGACGACGCCCAGCAGGATGCCCGAGCCCTACGGTCAGGGAGGCAGTGCCAACCTCGCCGACATCCTTGAACGGGTGCTGGACAAGGGCATCGTGATCGCGGGCGACATCCGGATCAATCTGCTCGACATCGAACTCCTCACCATCAAACTGCGGTTGATCGTCGCCTCGGTCGACAAGGCGAAGGAGATGGGCATCGACTGGTGGGAGACCGACCCCGCCCTGAGCTCGCGGGCGCGCCGGGACGAACTGACCCGTGAGAACGCCGAGTTGCGCGAGCGGCTGGCCCGGCTGGAGGAACTGGAGCCCGGCCGCGCGGAGAAGAAGGAGGCACCGTGACCGGACTGCGGTACGTCTACGCCGTCTGCCGCCCCTTCGGAACCCCGCTCCAGGCCCAGTTGACGGGTGTGGCGGGCGATCCGCCCAGGGCACTGACTCACCACGGCCTGGTGGCCGTGGTGAGTCATGTGCCGGAGCGGGACTTCGCGGAGGAGCCGCTCCGGGCCCATCTGGAGGATCTGGACTGGCTCACCGAGACCGCCCGTGCCCACCAGGGCGTGATCGACGCCCTCACCACCGTCACGACGCCGTTGCCACTGCGGCTCGGCACCGTCTTCCACGACGACAGCGGCGTACGGATGATGATGGAGGCCCGCGAAGAGGACTTCCAGCGCACTCTCGACCGGCTGGAGGGCCGGGTCGAGTGGGGCGTGAAGGTGTACGCCGAATCCGGACCGCAGGAGAGCGTCCGGCCCGCGCAGAAGCCCGCGTCGGGCCGGGACTACCTGCGGCAGCGGCGCATGCAGACCAGGTCTCACGAGGACATGTGGCAGAAGGCCGAGGCTTTCTCGACCCGACTGCACGAGGAGCTTTCCGCATTCGCGGAGGATTCCCGGATGCACCCCCCGCAGAACCCCGCCCTGTCCAAGGCGACCGGGCGCAACGTGCTGAACGCCGCCTATCTCGTTCCGCGTGCCAATTCCGAGGAATTCGTGGAACTGGTCGACCGCACGAAGGGCGAGGTGTCCGGAATGCGCATCGAACTCACCGGCCCCTGGGCGGCCTATTCGTTCGCCGGGGAGGCCACATGAACAGGGGGGAGAAGCCGTGACCGTAGTGGAACGCCGTGAGGTCGCCCTCGTGGACCTGCTCGACCGGCTGCTGGCCGGCGGCGTCGTGATCACGGGGGACATCACCCTGCGCATCGCCGATGTCGACCTTGTGCGGATCGACCTCAACGCGCTCATCAGCTCGGTGAACGCCCAGGTGCCCTCACCGTTCGAGGAGTTGCTGTGACCAGCCCCGACGACCATCCCCGGCCGCGCCGCAAGCATATGGATCTGGAGCCCGACACGGTCGAGCGTGACCTGGTCAAACTGGTGCTGACGGTGGTGGAGCTGCTGCGCCAGCTCATGGAGCGCCAGGCGCTGCGCCGGTTCGACGTCGGGGACCTGAACGAGGAGCAGGAGGAGCGGATCGCCGCCGGGCTCCGCGTGGGCCTCGGCGTCGAGACCCGCTCCCCTCAGCACGCCCGGCAGGGAAAGGGCCGTCCGTAGTCTCCTGCCGCAGGCCAGTACCTCGGCCTCCTGCGTGGCGAGTGCCTCGCGGCGGGTCCGCTCGTCCTCCTCCGCACGTACTCTCCGGTCGTGCACGTCGGCCATGTCCCGTCGCGCGCCCGGGAGCTGACGTCCTACGGCGTCCAGGCGGCGCTTCGTCTCGGCCTCGCGGGCCAGGATCTCCTGCTCCGTGGCGCCGAGAGCCTCTTCCAGGGCCAGGACGGTGCGGCGGGCGGCTTCCAGGCGAGCCAGGGGCTCCGCGTAGTCGGACTCGGCTTCCCGGCGCGCCGACTCTGCGCGCTCGTAGTCCGCACGGCCTGCGCGGTGTCCTTCGGCGGCGGAGAGGACGGCGCCCACCCGTCGGCGCAGCCGCCGCGCCCCCTGTCCGAGGCGGTCCAGGGCCAGTCGGACCGTCTGGAGTGCGGCCGGGTCCGTCGGAAGGTCGTGGGCACTTGCCGTGGCCTCGGCGTCGCGCCGGGCGACGACTGCCCGGGCTCGTGCCTGTTCCGCCTCGCGGGCTGCGGTGTACGCCTGTGAGGCGAGGGTGTCGGCGGCACGCTCGGCCTCGGCGGTACGAGCCCAGGCGTCCGTCAGCCCACGGGCCGGGGGCGGGCGGCGCAGGGTGTCCGCGACCAGGTCGCGGTGCTCGGTGAGTATCCGCAGACCGTGTTTGCGTTCCGCCAGCTCCTCCTCCAGGTCGAGCAGTCGGCGGTCGAGTTCCGCCAGGGCACGGCGGCGGGTCTCGGCACGCACCTCGGCGCCCACGTACTCGGCGGCCTCCTTGGTGTGGCGGCCGTGGGCGATGCCGAGCCGCCAGGAGCCGTCGGTACCGATCGCGGTGTGCGGCCCCGCCGCGTCTACGTCCACGTCCCCGGTGCCGGGCTCGCCGGTGGGTGTCTCGCCGCCGGCCAGCTCCACGGCCTCCAGCACCCGCTCGACCTGCTCCGCCGTCACACCACTGCCGGGCGCGGCGACCGGACGCAGTACCCGGGCGAGCGTCGCCCCGGGCACGGGTGCTCCTGGAACCAGAAGGGTGTCCCGCGTGGCCGGGTCGAGGACGGTGCCGTCGGCGCGCACCCAGGCGTCGAGCAGGCCGCTCGCCTCCAGTGCCGCTTCCAGCCCTGCCCGCGCGTCCGGTCCCACGTCGTGGGCGAAGTCCACCAGGCGGTAGAGGGGGGCTCCGGTGCCGGGTGTGCGGGGAGCCGTGCGGTGGGACGGGGGCGGGGGCTCGGGGTCGGTGTGGCGTTCCCAGTCCTCGCGCCGCTGCCGGAGGCGGTCCTGCTCCGTCTGCCGTTCGCGGACGGCCAGGGAGAGGTCGTCGCGCTCCGCGCCCAGTGCCGCCAGCCAGGGGTCGACGGCCGAACGGGCCGCTTCGACCACGGCCTCGGGGGTCTGCGCGGGCAGGGGGCCGTCTGCCGGCTCCGGCGCGACCAGGGCGAGCAGGGCGTCCAGGGGCACCCCGGTGGATTCCCGCAGCCGCTCGCTCCAGGCTGTGGCCGCCAGGGCGTACGCCTCGGACTCGTGCACGGTTTCCTGGAGCCGCTGCTCGGTCCGGCTGCGCGCGTGTTCCGCCTGTTCCTCCAGGCGCTCCCGGGCCGCGTCGGACTCGGCGGCCTCCCTTCGGGCCTCGTCCGACTGTTCGATGAGGGTGGCGAGTTCGGTGACGAACCGGGAGCGGTTCCTGATCACCGGCTGGGCGGCGTCCAGCCGTTCGTCCCAGTCGTGCAGCGCGGCCGCGCATGTCTCGGTGTCGACCGCCAGCACCGCACTGTGCCGTACGAGGTGGAAGTCGCCGTCCGGTGCGGTCAGTTCGGCTGTGACGGCGGGCACGACGGGTGCGCCGGGGGTTGCCACGGGCTCCCCCAGGTGCACGGGGTCAAGCCCGGACCGCTCTGCCTCCCGCACCAGTTCGCCGTACATGGTGTTCAGCTCGACGAGCTCTTCACCGAGCCGTCCGGCCTCCGCGGTGAGGCGCCGTCCTGCCTCCTCCTGGTTGCCGTGCGCCTGCCGGACGGCCTTGAAGGCGGCGGCGGCCGCGCTGTGCAGGGCGGTGACGGTGGCGCGCTTCTCCCCGAGTTCCGTCAGGCTGCGGTATCCGGCGCCGGCGTGCAGCGCCGCCAGGTCCGTCGCCGCGGCGTTCGACTCGGCCTCGAGTGCCTCGATGCGGGCGCCGAGTTCCTGCTCGCGTTCGCGGAGCCCGTCGGCCTTGCGCGCCGCGTCGCCCGCGGACTTGCGGTGCGCCATCAGCTGCTCGAGCTCACCGCTCGCCTGGTCCGTGCGGCGGCGCAGCACCCCGTGCAGGTAGCCGCGGTAGTCGGTGAGGAAGGAGCGCAACGCCTGGTCGGTGCGTTCGAGGCGCCCGAGGTAGGCCCTGACGGAGTCCAGGTCGTCCAGGCTGCGGGCCACCTTCTCCACGACCTCGTCGTCGAGAGCGGGCAGGGTCTCGGCGAGGACCGAGACCAGTCCGCCGGAGTCGATGCGGTCGCCGATGGTGGGGCGTCGCAGCCGGTGCAGCAGGTGCAGCAGGTTGCGGTAGCGCGCCGGGTCGGTGAGGCCGAACAGTTCACGGGCGACCCTGGCCCGGTGCTCGACCGCGCGATCGGTGACGTTCTCGGAGCCGACGAGCGACTTGAGCCGGTCGACGGGGAGAGGCTGCCCGGCGGGGGCGAGGTCCAGTTGCTCCCCGATCCGCAGCCGCGTGGTGAAGAAGAACGGCTTCGCCGTCTTGGTCGACTGGGAGGCGCGGATCGCCGCGCCGATCGTCAGGTGGTGGTCGTTGCCCTCCTCGTCCGTGCGCGCGAACTCCAGCCACAGGTGGCCCAGCCGGTTGGTCTGCCCGAAGCCGTCGAGCATCAGCCAGAGAAGGGTGGTGCGTCCGGTTCCGGTGGCGTCCAGCGCGCGGGCGTCGCCGTCGAGGAGGTAGGGCAGCAGCATCTCCAGGGCCTTGGACTTGCCGGCGCCGTTCTTGCCGCGCAGCAGCAGGCGCCCCTCTCCGAAGGAGAACTCCTGCTCGTCGTACTGCCAGACGTTGCGGATGCCCGCGCGGTGCAGTCGGTAGCGGTGCGGGGCCGGCGGGCGGTTCATCGGGAGGGCTCCTCGGGGTCGTCGTCCGCCGGAGACCGGTCGGTACGGTGCTTGACCGCCACGGTGGTGGCGTACCGGGCGGCCGCGGCGAGCAGGATCCAGCCGCCGTCCGAACTGCCTTGGCCGCGCGCCTGGGAGACGTCGGTGACGGAGCGGCCGTCGGCCACCGTCTCTTCGTATCCCTCGGGCAGGCCGTGGCCTTCCGCGCGCACGGGCCCGGCCCGAGCCATCAGACGCATCCGGACGAGGAGGTCGAGTACGGCCGCGAGGAATCCGTCCCGGTCCTGAAGGTGGCCGCGCTGCCAGCTGCCGCGCCTGCCGTACTCCTCGATCAGGTCGTCGAGCAGCTCGGGCAGCAGCCCGTCCGGAACGGGTACGCCGATGACGAGCCGTCCGCCGACCGCCGGATGCCCGGCTTCTTCGGGACGCAGCCGGTCGACCAGCCGCTCCAGGAGGAGTAGCGCGGCTTGTGCGACCGTCCCGGTGCCCGGCAGGTGCAGGTCGGTGAGTTCGCCCTCGGTGTCGACCAGGGCGACGCCCTCGGCGCGGATCTCCGCTTCCAGGCCGAGCAGTTCGGAGAACGCCTGCGCCTCGCGCCGCTGCCGGGTGCGCAGCCATTCGCGCTCGGTGTCCGTGAGGTCGTCGAGGTGGACGACGGGGGTTTCGACGAGACGCCTGCGGACGTAGGTGCGCGGCCCTCCGAAACCGGGGTCGGCGGCCCGTCGCACGAGGTCGGCGCCGTCGCGGCTCTGGGCGAGCGGGCCGGCGACGACGACGCGCGCGATCTCGCGGTCCACGGTCAGCAGTGCCTCCCCGCCCCGTTCCTCGGCGACGGCCGCGACCTGGCCGTCCGTCTCCGTCAGAACGCCCCAGTCGACGAGTTGCCGCAGCGCGGCCGCGAGGGTCCGCCGCTCGGCCTGCCGTCCCGTGTCGGCGATCTCGATGCCGGCGTCGACCGCCGCGGCCCGCAGATCGGCGACGAGCTGGGAGAGCAGGAGCTGTTCCGGGGCGGTGACGAGGACCGACAGCGCGAGGGCCAGGTAGGCGTACGTCCGTGGGCTGAACGGCGTTCCGGTCGAAGGACGTTCCAGGCGGTGGCCCGAGCCCGTGCCGAGACCCGCCTTGAACAGCCGGGCGTACGACGCCTCGACCAGCAGGCGGTATCCGAAGACCTGCTGGAAGCGCTGGGACAGCCAGTCGGCGTGGCGCCTGATGAGCGGGAAGGCGTCGCTGTGCGGTCCGGTGCTGGTGACCAGGGGGTGGGCCAGCAGGAGCCGGGCGGCGGTGCGGCGCTCGGACGCGAGGGCGACGTCATGCGCGGACGGCAGGGGCATCAGGCGCTCGCCTCCCCCACCGCGGGCAAGGATGCGCTGTCGACGGCGACGGTGAGATCATCCGCCGTCAGGTCACCGTCCACGGACTTGAGAACCGTCGACCTGCCGGGCGTGCGCCACGCGGTCAGCCGGATGCCGAGGTCCGCGTCGGCCGCCTGGGCACCCTCGAGCAGGAAGTCGTGGGCGTCCTTGTGCAACTGGGCGTTGCCGAGAGCGGTCGTCAGCAGCTCCAGCAGCAGTCGCATCGCCGGCGCGCCGAGGCGCACCTGCTCGAACCTGCCCGAGGCGCTGCGCAGTTCGTCCGCCGCCGCCTGCCGGGCCTCGGCCTGCTGTCGTGCCTGCTCCACAAGGAGGCGTTTCTGCGCGGAGTGGTCCTCGGCCGCCGCGGCACGTCCGCGCGGAGCCCTGCTGCCGCGCTCGCGCAGCGCCACCGGAACCTCCACGACGGGACCCGTCCACCAGCTCACATACGCCGGCACGGACCGGTCGGGATCCGGCGCCACCCCGAGATGGCGTGCGCCGTAGAGCCCGAAGGCGGCGACCGCCAGGTCGTGGGCCTCTTCCGGCTCCGCGGCGTCGAACCAGGCCGCGAGCCGCAGCAGGTCCTTGCGCCGGGACATCTCACCGGAGGCCGAACGCAGCATCCGCTTGGCGTTGGCGAGCAGCGACTGCAGGGCACGCAGGGTGGCGTCCCGGAGCTGATCCACCTGGCTGGAGTGCCCTCCGGTGACGGTGAACCACTCACGCAGCCCCTCCCAGTCCGCGCGGTCGCGTCCGCGGCTGCGCTGGACGCGCGTCTCCGGCAGCCCGTCGGCGAGCGCGCCGATGCCCGCCGAGTGCGCGTCGATCCGGGCGAGCAGCGCGGGCAGGTGCGGCCAGATGGAGTCCAGGTGGGCCGCGATGCGCGGCGCCCGGAAGGAGACGTCCTCGGTGATGGCCTCCACGTAGTCGAGCAGCAGTTCCTTGAACCCCTGGTACTCGGCCGTGTCGAGGTCGTAGCGCGCCAGCACCTGGCCCAGGTAGGCGTAGAAGTCCCGGACCGACTCGGCGAATTCGGCGAACTGCACGAAGAGCGTGCTGATCCGTTCCAGCGCCTGCTGCGGGTCGGCGCCGCCCGGTGCCGCGGCCATCGCGGCGATCTCCCGCAGACCGCGGTCGACGAGGGCCAGCAGCTCGCTGCTGACCTCGCGTGCCGCGTCCGCCCCGGCGAGTACCTCGTCCGCGTCCCGCTGCACGCGCTCCCCCAGCTTCGACAGCTGGTAGCGCGACCGCGAGCGCTGGTATTCGGTGATGCTGGTCGCTCTGACGGTGTGCGTGCTGCGCAGCAGATTGCCCCAGCGCACGAGTTCCTCAAGCCTGCGGGTCAGCGTTTCGGCCTCCAGCGCCGCCCCCGGGCCGTCCGTCCCGGCCAGCTTGGCGAGAAGGTCGGGTACCGACAGGTCGGCGAGCAGGGTGCCGCAGAACACCCGCATCACGGCGACGTACTCCAGGCGCTCGGGTGCGCTGAGGTAGGCGTACGCGCTCAGTCGCTGCCAGGCCTCGGCACCGGCTTCCTCCCCCTGTGCGGTTTTCCACTCGTTCCCCTCCATAAGGACGAGCCTACGGACTGTCACTGACAGTCCGGGGAGAGTGGGGAAAGTCCGCCCGCTCACGCGGACCCGTCCCGGCCACCGGGTCAGAGTCGGCCCCCCTCCTCGATGGGCATGCTGCCCGTTTTCGCCCGGCGTGTCCGGCGCCGGCCGCTCCGCGACCGGCCGTCGGACCACGCGGCGGTGCTCACCACCTTCGTCGTCAGGCGAACGGGATGGTGAGCACGGAGCCCTTGCCCACCTGGACGGTGGACGGGCCGTTGCCCAGTGCGCCCCAGAGCTCGACACGGACCGTACCGCCGTTCAGGTCACCCAGGGTGCCCGAGGCGGAGTGCAGGCCCTGCCGGGCCGCGGAGTACTCCTCCCAGCCGGGGACCGGGTCGGTGGCGAAGTAGCGGAACGTCTCGACGCGGTCGAAGGTGCCGTCGCCGGTCAGGTCATAGGAGACCCGGGCCTGCTGGGCGTAGCCGACGTTGGAGCCGGCGTCCACCTGGAAGGTGAAGGCGGTGCCCGCGCCCGCCTTGAGGGCGCCCTTGACGTTCTTCACCTCGTACACGACCGGGTTCTTCGGCGTTCCGTCGTTGTTGGTGCCGCCCGCGGACGGGATGGTGTCCGAGGAGCTGGTCGCGGTCGCCTCGGTGGCGAGCGAGCCGCCGGAGCGCAGGTAGAAGGTGTCGCCCGTGACGTACGGCGGGGGCGGGTCACCGATGGTGCTGACGGTCACGCCGGCGCTGGCCGGCCCGACCTGGTTCGCCGTGTCGCGGGCCTTGACGGTGTAGGTGTACTCGGTGCCGGGGGTGAGCCCGGTGTCCTGGTGCGTGGTGGCGGTGACGGTGACGACCTTGGTGGTGCCGCGGAAGAGGTCGTAGTTCTTGACGCCCTTGTCGTCGGTCGCCGGGCCCCAGGTCAGCTCGACCGAGGTCTCGGTGACGTCGGCGGCGACCGGGGTGCCGGGCGCGGAGGGCTTGTCGTCGTCCGGCGGCGGTTCCTCGCCGCCGCCCGTGGCGCCGCACAGCGTGGCGAGTTTCATGTCGTCGCCCGCTCCGGACGCGGTCGACTTCGCCGGGACGTTCAGCACGCCACCGTCGGAGAAGAGCACCGAGCATTCCTCGGCGCCGTAGTTGTGCGCGGCGTAGGTCAGGCTGTCGTTCTCGCCGAAGGCGACGGCCGTCGGCGTGTTGGCCGTGATCGTCATGTCGGGGGCGCCGAGGGAGTTCATCGTGGCGACCCAGTGGTAGGTGTGGGCCTTGGTCTCGCCCTCCTCGGGCGTGTAGCCGCCGTTCCACTGGTTCCAGTACTGCATGGCCTTGGCCGGATCGTAGAGGGCCTGGACCTGCCAGAAGATGTCCTTCCACTCGACGGCCGGGCCGCCGTTCTCCTTCTCCATCTCCGTCACGCTGCGGCGCAGCATCTCCTTCTCGCGCGCCAGGTGCAACGAACCGCCGGTCACGGGGAGGAAGTTGATGCCATGGATCTCCTCAGGGTTGGCGGTCCACCAGGTGGCATAGGCGCCGCCGCTGCTCCACACCATGCCGACGACGTCGTGGGTGAAGTCCTCGGGGTAGACCTCCTGGTCGGCGTCGAACCAGTACTGGGCGATCGACTCCGACTCGGTCATCATCATGTAGACGCCCTGGTCGCGCAGCGCCTTGTCGCCCGTGGCCGAGCCCCACATGATCAGGCCGGCGCTGAGGTTGATCGACTCGGAGGAGGATTCCTGGTTGTTGCCGGCGGCGAAGGCCCCGTGCCCGGCGGCCCAGCTGTGTCCGGCGTAGGCGTCGAATCCCCGCAGGAACGGGTACGCGGCGTCGTCCCTGGCCGGGTTGGCGGCGTCCTTGATGAGCTCCTCGACCATGCCGCCCCACTCGGAGTCGGCGGCCCACCTCGGGTCGTACTGCGCCACGATCGCCGCGGCCATCACGTAGTACGAGTAGTGGAAGTGGTGATCGTTCAGCTCCTGGTCGCTGCCGTAGGAGGCCGGGTAGCCGATGAGGGTGCGCCAGTCCTTGTCGTAGGAGAACTCGGAGGGGCCGCCGACGGTGAACCACTCCTCCATGCGTCCCTTGATGAGCGCGAGGAGCCTGTCGCGGCCGGCGGTGTCGCCGATCTGGTCGGCGATCGGTACGAGTTGGGCGAGCTTGCCCAGGGCCTTGCCGGTCCAGTAGGTGTCGATGGCGCCGCTGAACGGGTCGCCCTGCGTCAGCACGTCGTTGATGTAGGTCTTCAGTTTGGCCTTGTCGACGCCCGCGGCGCTCGGCAGGCCGGGCAGGACGCCGTTCACCTTCTGCGTGGTGGTGAAGGACTTGCCCTCGCGGACCTTCATCTCGCCGCGCGAGGAGACGTAGCGGTAGTCGGTCAGCGGGTCGGAGGTGTGCAGCCACTGGTGGCGGTAGAGCGCCTGGAGGGTGCCGGTCTCCTCGCCCTCCTTCGCCTCGGTGGTCAGCGAGTAGGTCGCCTTGACCTCGCCGTCGCCCTCGCGGTAGTCCCAGTCGACCTCGGAGCCGGTCACGAAGCTGAAGGCGTACTTCGCATAGTCGGCGAGCGCCTCCTCGCCCGGCAGGACCGCCAGGGAGAAGTAGTCCTTGGAGCCGAGGTCGGCGCGGATCTCGTTGCCGGAGACCGTCCAGTCGCTGCCGCTCGGGGCGAACAGCGCGTAGTGGTGTCCGGAGATGGTGACGCCGAGGACGTTGCCCTGGTCGGCGAAGACGGTCGGCGGGGCCGCGGCGCTGATCTGCGCCGCTCCGCCGGTGCCCTCGGCGTACACGTACGGCGAGCCGTGGCCGATGGTCGCCCGCAGGGTGCGCGCGGCGTCCTTCCAGTACGGGGTGACGGTCCAGTCGCTCCACCCGTCCGCCTTGGCGTCGGGTGAGTCGAGGCCCGCGAGGCCGAGGGTCAGGTCGGCCTTGTGCGCGAACTCGTACTGCCGTCCGCCACCCACGATCTGATGGTCCGTCGGGTATCCGACCTCCAGGCCGCCGGACACCGCCTTGTAGGTGAGGGGGTGGCCGTACATGTTCTCCGACCACGGGTTGGAGGCGAACCGCTGGAAGATCAGCGAAGACCACCAGTCGTTGGTCGGCACGGGCTTGCCCGCCATGGCGGGCGTGACCTTCGGCTTGACCGCCTGGCCGCCGTTGTTCGACGGCCCTTGTCTGCCGGCCGGCCGGACGTCGCTGTAGCTTCCCTTCCCCACCTCGATGGTGGCGGCGGAGGCGACACCGCTGCCGACGGTGGACGCCAGACCCGCCGCGGCCAGGACGGCCGCGGACAGAAGGGCGAGATGTCTGTGGAATTTCATGCGCCACCCCTTTGAGAGCGCTCTCAGGTCGCCGCCAACGTAGGCTCGTGTCAACGAACGGTCAACACTCCAAACAAGGGACCGTTACACGTGGGCGTGGCGAGCCCACCGCCGCCGAGGCCACCAACAAGCCGACTGTGCAGGGGAGTCCGCGACCGACCTCGGCAACTGCGGTCACAGATGTACAGGTTTGCGCGATCTTACGGGGCAGCAATCCTGTCATTCTCATCAGGGGAACAGGGTCGCCTGAGAGCGCTCTCAGACAACGGTCCGGGACGGTGCCGGGACCACGGTGCTTGAAGGAAGCACCTTCCGCCGACCTCCCTGCGCGCGCAGCGGATGAAGCCGGGGCCGGCCTGGACGGGGCCATCGGCATGCCTGGGTACCGACCGCCGATGACGGCTGCCCCGGCTCGACGCGGGTGTACGTGGGCGGCGCCCGCGCTCAGTCGTTGAGCTGCCAGATGGCGAGGTTGAGGGCAGCGGCGTACAGCACCCACAGCGCGTAGGGAACGAGGAGGAGTGCGGCGGCCGGGCTCCTGCGACGGAAGAGCAGCAGTGTGCCACCGAGCGCGGCCAGCAGTAGGCAGACGTCGAGGAATGCGAGGCCGTACCAGCCGGCCGCGCCGGCCGGCCCTGCTCCTGCTTCTGCTCCTCACCGTCTGCTACGCGGTGGCCGCCCTGGGCGGTGTCGCGGCGTCGGACGCCGCAAGCACGTACCGCTCGCTCGACCGTCCCGCGTGGGCCCCGCCCTCCTGGCTGTTCGGCCCGGTCTGGACCGTGCTGTACGCCACCATCGCCGTCTCCGCCTGGCTCGTACTGCGCCGCTGGTCACTGGCGCAGTCCAGGGCTGATGCCCAGGTCGTGAGCGACCGGGTGGTCCGGATCCATGGTGAGGAAACGGGCGTTGGTCAGCCTGGTGCACAGCATCGGCGGGTCAGGCGTCCTGGGACGCGGCGAGGGACCGGGGGCGCAGGTCCGTCCAGTGGGTCTCGACGTACTCCAGGCATGCCTCGCGGGTGTTCTCGGCGAAGGCGATCGCCCATCCCCCGGGCACCTCGGCGAAGGACGGCCAGAGGGAGTGCTGGCCCTCGTCGTTCACCAGGACGAGGAACCGGCCTTCGTTGTCATCGAAGGGGTTGGTGCTCATTAGAGGACCAACCCTTCTGCAGCCCTCACGAGTAGGGTTGTGACCTCTCGGTCCCGGTGGGTGCATGGCCATGGGTGCGAGCCGCTTGACGGCCTGCATGAGTTCCGCCAGCCCCACTGGGCCGAGGCCGTCTGATCGGCTTCAGGGACACGCCCCGCAGAGGGCCGATTAATGAGCTCCCGGCAGACGACCTCACCACCGGGCAGGTGCTCCTCGAACCGGCTTGGAGTACGACGCACGTGTTCATCGGATGGGACTGGGCGACCGAGACCCATGACGTGACCGTCATGGACAACACCGGCAAGCGCATCGACCGGTGGGAACTGGCTCACACCGAGGAAGGGTTCGCCAAGACCCTGGCCGTGCTGCGCGAGCACGGAGATCCGGCGGATCTTCCCGTGGCCATCGAGACCAGCCGCGGTCTGGCCGTCGACCGGCTGCTGGCCGCCGGCCACCCCGTCGTGCCGGTCCATCCCAACGCCTTCAACGCGATGCGGGCGCGCTGGGGCGCCTCCAAGGCCAAGACCAACGCCGGCGACAGCATGAAGCTCGCCGACTACCTGCGCACCGACGGGCACCTGCTGCCCCGTCTGGAACCCACCGAGCAGGCGACCCTCGACCTGCAGGCCCTCACCCGGCAGCGCGCCGACCACATCGAGGCCAAGGTCACCGCCGTCAACCAGCTCGCCGCTGTGCTGGACGAGCACTGGCCCGGCGGCAAGGCCGTCTTCTACGAACTCGACAGCGACATCGCCCTTGCGTTCCTGGAGCGCTACCCCGCCCCGGCCTCCGCCGCCAAGCTCACCGCCAAACGCCTCGAAGCCTGGTGCAAGCGCCACGGCTACTCCGGCAGAAAGCCCGGCAGCGTCCTGATCGAACGCCTGCGCTCGGCCCCGAAGGCCGCCTCCCGCCTCAGCGAGGCCGTGGCCGAACAACTCGTCCGCGTCCAGGTCCAGCTCGTGCAGGGCATACGCGCCACCATCCGCGTCCTGGACAAGGCCATCACCGCGGCTGTCGAAACCCACCCTTACGCGCCGCTGTTCGCCACCATGCCGCGCATCGGCAAGGTCAGCCTCGGGCAGGTCATCGGCGAGATCGGCCCGATCCTGGAACGCGCCCAGAGCTGCGAACAGCTCATCGCCGAAGCCGGCGTCGTCCCCGTCACCCGCGCCTCGGGCAAGGCCCGCACAGTCTCCTTCCGCTTCGCGGCCAACCGCAGAGCCCGCGTCGCGCTGACGACCTTCGCCGACAACAGCCGCCACGGCAGCGACTGGGCCGCCAAGATCTACAGCGATGCCCGCGCCCGCCAGAAGCGACACCCGCACGCGATCCGCATCCTGGCCCGCGCATGGCTGCGCGTGATGTGGGCCTGCTGGCGCACCGGAACCTGCTACGACCCGCTCATCCACCAAGCCAACAGCAAGATCAACACGCCCGCCGACCAGCTTCTGGCGGCATAGAGGTTGACTCAGGGAACTCATACGGCGACCTCCTCGAAGGGGCAATGATTAGGTTAGGCTCGCCTAATTGACGGAGCTTAGCCTTTGCTCCTTCCCTCTCACAAGGAGACGCTCATGCGCGTGGCCGCGGCCGACAGTCAGGACGCGTTCGCCGGGTTCGGGCTGCCGGGCGCGCCCGGCAGTTCCGCGTTCTGGGCCGCTGTGGGGCCGCCCTCGTCGGTGCCCGCCGAGGGCGGCGGCTGGGTGACCCTGTTCCTGTGGCGCGGGTCGTCGCCGGTGACCGTCGAGTTCGAGAGCTGGTCGGAGCCGGTCGCCCTGCGCCGCTGGAAGGACACCGACTGCTGGTACGCCGAGGTGCGCATGCCCGAGCGACTGCGGGTGACGTACCGGTTCGCGGCCGGGGACGTCTCCCATGCCGACCCCTTCAACCCGGCCGGGGCGGGCGGCGAACGGTCCGTCGCCGCGACCCCGGACGCCCCGGAGCAGCCGCACTGGCCCGTTCTCGGGGCGGACGCGGTGCTGCCCCTGCCGCGGGCACGGATCCGCTGGGCCAGTGAGCGGCTGGGCGGGCGGCGGACCGTGCGCGTTCATCCGGCGGGGGGCGGCGGGCCGGTGGTGCTGCTGCTCGACGGCGACGACTGGCTCCATCTGCATCCGGCCGTGACCGCGTTCGACTCGGCGGTGGCGGCGGATGAGATGCCGCCGGTCACTCTGGTCTTCCTGCCCGCCAAGGACCGGGCCGCCGAGTTCACGTGCCGGCCCGAGCTGTGGGAGGCGGTGCGGGACGAACTGCTGCCGCTGGTGGCGGAGTCGGGCGTGCCCGCCGATCCGGAGCGGCTGGTGGTCGCCGGGCAGAGCCTCGGCGGGCTGAGTGCGGTGTACGCGGCGCTGGAGTTTCCGGAGCTGGTGTCGCGGGTTGCCTGTCAGTCGGGGTCGTTCTGGTGGACGCCGGATGCCATGCGGTTGACTGATCCGTTGGGGGGTCCGGTCGGGGGTGTGATCGCCGAGCGGCTGCGTGGCGGTGTCGACCTGTCGGGGCTGCGGGTCGCGTTCGACGTCGGGGAGCATGAGGACCGGATGCTGCCCCACTGTGAGGTGACCGAGGGTTTGGTGGAGCGGGCCGGGGCGACCGTGCGGGCCTCCCGGTCCGCGTCGGGGCACGACCGGGCCGGGTGGCGTCATGCGATGCTCCGGGATGACGGCTGGGCGCTACG
>NZ_JBEXSH010000087.1:0-17166 GCF_040613555.1 Streptomyces sp. NPDC006265 | reverse complement strand
GGCGAAGGCGGGCGCCCTGCTGGACCGCCAGCTGACCCTCGCCCGCACCCGGGCCCACTCCACGGCCCTGCAGGCCCTGGGCAGCAGCCGTTTCCACGCCGTCGCGGACAAGGTCGCCGTCCTGGCCAGCGAGGTCCCCCTCACCAGGGCCGCCGGCAGCACCGACCTGCGCCCCCTCGCCGCCGCCGCCCAGGACCGGCTGGCCGACGCCGTGACCGCCCTCCCTCTCGTCACGGCCGGCAACCCGTACAACGCCGCGGCCCTCGTCCACGGCCTGTCCCCGGACACGGTCCCGCACCCGCAGGACGCCCCGTGGCACCAGGTCCGCCTGCTGCTGCGCCTGCACCGCTACGCGCGCGAGGCCGTCAGCGGCCCCAAGGGCAACGCCGTGGTCGACCTGCGTCTGCTCTCCGCGGGCCGGGCCCTGAACCGGCACCGGGACGCCTCCGAGGCGGCGGCAGCGGCGGCCCAGGCGGCCCGTACCCCGCGCATCGCCCCGGCCACGGCGTACGCCCTCGGCGTGCTCCACGCCGACCAGCGGCACGAGGTGGAGGCGGCGCGCTTCGCGTTCCAGCAGTGCTGGCAGAAGGAGACCGTCAGCACGTCATGACCGGTCGGCCCGGCATGCCCGGCCGCGGCACCAGAAGGCGGTGAAACCCGGTGAGCACCCCCAAGGACACCACCGTTCAGGCGGCGGGCTGCGTCCTGTGGCGCCACTCCCCCACCACCGGCGAGCCCGAGCTCTGCCTCGTGCACCGGCCGAAATACGACGACTGGTCGTGGCCGAAGGGGAAACTGAAGCGCGGCGAGGCGGCACTCGACGGCGCACTGCGCGAGGTGGCGGAGGAGACGGGCTGCCGGGCCGTGCCCGGGCCCGAGCTGTCCACCCTGCGCTATTCGGCCAACGGTCGCCCCAAGCAGGTCCGCTACTGGGCGGCCGAGGCCGTGTCCTGCGCCTTCTCCCCGACGGACGAGGTGGACCGGGTGCTGTGGCTGACTCCCGCCGCCGCCCGCGACCGTCTCACCCAGCCCCACGACCGGCCCCTGGTCGACGAACTGCTCGCCGTTCTGCACCTCCCCCGGACGGCCGGCTGACCGGACGGTCCCCCTTCGTCCGCAAAAGCGGAATGCCGACGTGCTCTCCCCGTGAGCATTCCGTGACCTCACCAGGCCTTAGACAGGGGTTCACCCCTCGTTCATGTGCGGCCATCGGCGCCTTCATCTGATCTGCCTAATTTCGGCCTTACCGACGCGAGCCGCGCCTGCTGAGTGCGACCGCGTCCGCGTCACTCAGACTTCGCACGCCGCCGATCAGGACGGCGGCTCCTGGAAGGAACTCAAGTGAAGCTTCAGCGCATGAACCGGCGGGCCCTCGCTCTCGGTGCTCTCGCCGTCTCCGGCGCCCTGGCCCTCACGGCGTGCGGCTCCGACGACACCGGTGGCAACAGCGACGGCGGCGGCTCCTCCAACGCCGCCGCGCCGAGCAACGTCAAGTGCGACGACGCCAAGGGCCAGCTGCTGGCCGACGGCTCGTCCGCGCAGAAGAACGCGATCGACGCCTGGGTGAAGCAGTTCACCGCCGCATGCCAGGGCGTCCAGATCAACTACAAGGGCGGCGGCTCCGGCGCCGGTGTCACCGCGTTCACCCAGGGCCAGGTCCCCTTCGCCGGCTCCGACTCCGCGCTGAAGCCCGAAGAGGTCGCGGCCTCCAAGAAGGTCTGCTCCGGTGGCCAGGGCATCGACCTGCCGATGGTCGGCGGCCCGATCGCGGTCGGCTACAACGTCAGCGGCGTGGACAACCTCGTCCTGGACGCCCCGACCCTGGCGAAGATCTTCGACGGCAAGATCACCAACTGGAACGACCCGGCGATCAAGAAGCTGAACCCCGACGCGAAGCTCCCTGACCTCAAGATCCAGGCGTTCCACCGCTCGGACGACTCCGGCACCACGGACAACTTCACCAAGTACCTGATCGCCACCGCCAAGAAGGACTGGCCCTACGACGGCGGCAAGACCTGGCAGGCCAAGGGGGGCCAGTCCGCCTCCGGCTCCTCCGGTCTCGCCCAGCAGGTGAAGCAGACCAACGGCGCCATCAGCTACTTCGAGCTGTCGTACGCCAAGGACGGCCTGAAGACCGTCGACCTCGACACCGGCGCCGCCCAGCCGGTCAAGGCCACCGTCGAGAACGCCACCAAGGCCATCTCCGAGGCCAAGGTCGTCGGCACGGGCAAGGACCTCGCCCTGGAGCTGAACTACGGCACCAAGGCCGAGGGCGCCTACCCGATGGTCCTCGTCACCTACGAGATCGTCTGCGACAAGGGCACCAAGGCCGAGACGCTGCCCGCCACCAAGGCGTTCCTGCGTTACATCGCCTCCGAGGACGGCCAGAAGATCCTCGCCGAGAACGACTACGCGCCGATCCCCGACGACATCATCTCCCAGGTCCGCACCACCATCGAGGGCCTGAGCTGACCCGCGTGCGGTCCGGCCCCCTCCCCGGGGCCGGGCCGCACCGTCCGGTGCACCGCCGCCAGTGGCCGTACCTCCGGTACGGCTCCGCAGACCGGAGAACCTGATGGGCACACCCACACAGACAACCGAGACACCACCCCCCGCTCCGCAGCAGACCGCCGACAAGCGCGCCGCACGCGGGGCCACCCGGCCCGGAGACCGCATCTTCCTCGGATTCTCCCGCGGCTCCGGCATCCTGCTGCTGGTGATCATGGCCGCGATCGCGGTCTTTCTCACCTACCGCGCCTCCCTCGCCATCAGCAAGGACCAGGGCAACTTCCTCACGACCTTCCAGTGGGACACCAACGCCGTCCCGCCGGACTTCGGCATCGCCGTCCTGGCCTTCGGCACGGTCGTCTCCTCGATCGTCGCCATGGTCATCGCCGTCCCGGTCGCCGTCGCCATCGCGCTGTTCCTCACGCACTACGCCCCGCGCCGGCTGCGCGGCCCCATCGCGTACGTGATCGACCTGCTCGCCGCCGTGCCGTCCATCGTCTACGGCCTGTGGGGCGCCCTCGTCCTGGTGCCGCACATGAACGGCCTCTTCGGCTGGCTGAACGACTACCTCGGCTGGACCGGCGTCTTCTCGTGGGAGGGCGGCGCCCCCCGCTCGATGCTGACCGTCGGGATCCTGCTCGCGATCATGATCCTGCCGATCATCACCAACGTGAGCCGCGAGGTCTTCCGTCAGGTCCCGCAGATGCACGAGGAGGCGGCCCTGGCGCTCGGCGCCACCCGCTGGGAGGTGATCCGCATGGCGGTCATCCCCTTCGGCCGCTCCGGCGTCATCTCCGCGTCGATGCTCGGCCTCGGCCGCGCCCTCGGCGAGACCATGGCCGTCGCGACCGTGCTCTCCCCGACCTTCGACATCCAGGCCAGCCTGCTCGACCCGGGCGGCGGCACGTTCGCCCAGAACATCGCCAGCAAGTTCGGCGAGGCCACCGAGTTCGGCCGCGACGCGCTCATCGCCTCCGGCCTGGTCCTGTTCGTCATCACCCTGCTGGTCAACGGTGCGGCCCGCGCGATCATCGCCCGCCGCAAGGAGTACTCGGGGGCCAACGCATGAGTACCGCAACCCTGACCCCCAAGGGCCCCGGCACCCTGCGCGGCGCCCGCCTGCCCAAGTGGTCCCCGTACGCCATCGCCGGCGGCTCGATCGCCCTCGCGATCGGCATCGGCCTGGCCGGCGGCCTGCACAGCCGCGTCCAGTGGGGCCTGATCGCCGCGCTCCTCTACCTCGTCGGCACGTACGCGATCGCCACCGCCGTCGAGGGCAAGCGCCAGGCCAAGGACCGCATCGCGACCTCCTTCGTCTGGGTCGCCTTCCTGCTCGCCGTCGTCCCGCTCGCCTCGCTGATCTGGTCGACCGTCGTGCGCGGCGTGAAGGTCCTCGACGTCTACTTCCTGACGCACTCCATGGGCGTCGTCGCCGACACCGAGCCCGGCGGCGGCATCTACCACGCCATCCTCGGCACCCTGGAGCAGGTCGGACTCGCCACGGTGATCGCCGCGCCGATCGGCGTGCTCACCGCGATCTACCTCGTCGAGTACGGCCGGGGCAACCTCTCCAAGGCCATCACGTTCTTCGTCGACGTCATGACCGGCATCCCGTCGATCGTCGCGGGTCTGTTCATCCTCAGCCTCATGCTGATGTTCGACATGCAGCCCTTCGGCTTCGCCGGCTCGCTGGCCCTGGCCATCCTGATGATGCCGGTCGTCGTCCGCTCCACCGAGGAGATGCTCAAGCTCGTCCCGAACGAGCTGCGCGAGGCCTCCCTGGCGCTCGGCGTCCCCAAGTGGCGCACCATCCTGAAGGTGGTCCTGCCGACCTCCATCGGCGGCATCACCACGGGCATCATGCTCTCGATCGCCCGCATCACCGGTGAGACCGCCCCGGTCCTGCTGCTGGTGTGGGGCAACGCGTTCATCAACGCCAACCCCTTCGAGGGGGCGCAGGCCTCGCTGCCGCTGTACATCTACCAGCAGTACGCGAACAGCGCGGGCTCCGGTGCGGCGTACGACCGTGCCTGGGCGGCGTCGCTCACCCTGATCGCCTTCGTGATGCTCCTGAACCTGGTGGCCCGCGGGATCGCCCGCTGGAAGGCCCCGAAGACCGGTCGCTGAGGCGGCCACAGCGACTGACTGAGTCTGGAAGTGAAGTAGCAATGGCCAAGCGAATCGACGTAAGCGGACTGACCGCCTACTACGGCTCCCACAAGGCGATCGAGGACATCTCGATGACCGTCGAGCCGCGCTCGGTGACGGCGTTCATCGGCCCCTCCGGCTGCGGCAAGTCGACGTTCCTGCGCACGCTGAACCGGATGCACGAGGTCACCGCGGGCGGCCGGGTCGAGGGCAAGGTGCTCCTCGACGACGAGGACCTCTACGGCACGGGCATCGACCCGGTGTCGGTCCGCCGTGAGGTCGGCATGGTGTTCCAGCGCCCGAACCCGTTCCCGACGATGTCGATCTTCGACAACGTGGCGGCGGGGCTGCGGCTGAACGGCAACCACAAGAAGAGCGAGCTCTCCGACATCGTCGAGCGCTCCCTCAAGGGCGCGAACCTCTGGAACGAGGTCAAGGACCGCCTGAACAAGCCCGGCTCGGGCCTCTCCGGTGGCCAGCAGCAGCGTCTGTGCATCGCGCGGGCGATCGCGGTCGAGCCGAACGTCCTGCTCATGGACGAGCCCTGCTCCGCGCTCGACCCCATCTCCACGCTCGCGATCGAGGACCTGATCGGCGAGCTCAAGGAGCGCTTCACGATCGTCATCGTGACGCACAACATGCAGCAGGCGGCCCGCGTCTCCGACCGCACGGCGTTCTTCAACCTCTCGGCGGTCGGCCAGCCCGGCAAGCTCATCGAGATCGACGACACGGAGCGCATCTTCTCCAACCCGTCGGTCCAGGCCACGGAGGACTACATCTCCGGCCGCTTCGGCTGAACCGGCCGGCAAGACTCCTCGCGGTGCTGCATGGCGGTGCCACCGCGAGGCCGAAAAAGGGCCCGCCCCCGGCTCCGGGGGGCGGGCCCTCTCGTATGCGTCCGGTGCCGCTACAGGAACGCCAGATTCACGATCCCGTACGACGCCGCGGCCACGATCGCCGCGGCCGGCATCGTGATGAACCACCCCAGGATGATGTTCTTGGCGACGCCCCACCGCACGGCGTTCACGCGCTTCGTCGCTCCGACGCCCATGATCGCGGAGGTGATCACATGCGTCGTGGAGATCGGCGCCTTGAACAGGAACGCCGAGGTGAACATGATCGACGCGCCCGTCGCCTCCGCCGCGAAGCCCTGCGGCGGATCCAGCTCGATGATCTTCCGCCCCAGCGTCCGCATGATCCGCCATCCACCGGCGTACGTCCCCAGCGACAGCATCACCGCGCAGGCGATCTTGACCCACACCGGGATCGGATCGCCGTAGTCCTCGACATCGGCGATGACGAGCGCCATCACCACGATGCCCATGGTCTTCTGCGCATCCTGCAGACCGTGACCCAGCGCCATACCGGCCGCCGAGACGGTCTGGGCTATCCGGAAACCCCTCTTGGCCTTGTGCGGGTTGGCCTTCCGGAAGATCCACATGATCGCGGTCATCACCAGATAACCGGCCAGCAGGCCGACCACCGGGGAGATGAACATGGGGATGACGACCTTCTCCAGCACCCCGCTCCAGTAGACGGTCGTCCCGCCGGCCAGCGCGGCACCGACCATCCCTCCGAACAGCGCGTGCGAGGAGGACGAGGGCAGCCCGAAGTACCAGGTGACGAGGTTCCAGACGATGGCGCCCACCAGCGCGGCGAAAAGGATCCCCATCCCCTTCGACCCGGTCGGTGTCTGGATCAGGCCCTCACTGACGGTCTTGGCGACCCCGGAGCCCATGAACGCACCGGCGAGGTTCATCACCGCCGCCATGGCCAGCGCGGCCCTCGGCGTCAGCGCCCGCGTCGAGACGGACGTGGCGATCGCGTTCGCCGAATCGTGAAAGCCGTTGGTGTACGTGAAGAAGAGCGCGACCCCGATGGTCACGACCAGAGCAAGGGTGTCCATGAAGGGCTCAGGACTCCTTGACGGCGATGGTCTCCACCGTGTTCGCCACGTGCTCGAAGGCGTCCGCCGCTTCCTCCAGCACATCCACGATCTGCTTGAGCTTGAGCACGTCCATGGCGTCGTACTTGCCGTTGAAGAGGTGCGCCAGCAGCTTGCGGTGGATCTGGTCGGCCTGGTTCTCCAGCCGGTTGACCTCGATCCAGTACTCGGTGAGGTTCTCCATGGTGCGCAGATGCGGCATCGCTTCGGCCGTCAGTTCGGCAGCGCGCGCCAGGACCTCGATCTGCTGCTCGACGCCCTTGGGCAGTTCCTCGACGTTGTAGAGGACGACCAGGTCGACGGCCTCCTCCATGAAGTCCATGATGTCGTCGAGGGACGACGCGAGGGAGTAGATGTCCTCGCGGTCGAACGGCGTGATGAAGGAGGAGTTCAGCTGGTGGAAGATCGCGTGCGTGGCATCGTCACCTGCGTGTTCCGCTGCCCGCATACGCTCTGCGATCTCGGCCCGGGCGGGTGAGTCCGCCCCGAGCAGTTCCATCAGGAGCTTCGAGCCCGTGACGATGTTGTCCGCGGAGGCGGCGAACATGTCGTAGAAGCTCGTCTCCCTGGGGGTCAGACGAAAGCGCACGTGGGGTCCTCGGGGTGCTTCGGTTTCGGTCAGCCTGATGCTAGGCGCATCATCCGGCCACGGCTATCGGCCGCCCACCAGTGTCGCCCATCGGGCACAGTGATGAGCACGGGGGCCGTTTCCAGGGCCGTATACCCGGCAAAGTTCGGTACCATATACCCACCAGGGGTATATATCGGCCCACTGTCCACCAGGAGGAAGCGATGACGGACGTGACGGACGCAACAGATGTCGCACATGTCACCACCGGCACCTCCGACCCCGCCGGTGCGGACGGGACGGCCGATCACGACCACGGTGTGCACGGGTATCACAAGCAGAAGGGCGAACACCTCAAGCGGCTGCGCCGCATCGAGGGCCAGATCCGCGGCCTGCAGCGCATGGTCGACGAGGACGTCTACTGCATCGACATACTCACTCAGGTCTCCGCCTCTACCAAGGCCCTGCAGTCCTTCGCCCTGCAGCTGCTCGAGGAGCACCTGCGGCACTGCGTGGCGGACGCGGCCCTCAAGGGGGGCGACGAGATCGACGCGAAGGTGAAGGAGGCGACCCAGGCGATCGCCCGCATGCTGCGGACATGAGCCGGGTCCCGCGGCCTGTGGTCAGCGCCCGGAGGAGTCCCGCTCCTCGGCCACTTTCAGCACCTCGTCGATGCTCTCCAGGCTGAGCCGCTCCTGGGCGGCCGAAGCCGCGATGATCAGCTCTCCGCACAGCTCGATCTCGGCGAGGGCCACGTGGTCCTGAACTGCCGTACCGCCGACCGGTGCCACGTGCATCACCTCATCTCTGCCGTTACCGACTTCCTAGAGTAGGGAGCGGCCTACACACCGCGCATGGCACGGACGGGCTAGTTCACGCCGGTCACTCCTCGGTGATCTTGCCCGCGTAGATGTCGTCGGTCCGGGGCAACCGTACGCGCACCGGAGCCCCGAAATCGTAGAGCAGCGTGGTCGAGGCGACGGCCACGGGGCGCTTCTGCTGCCCGTTCAGGAAGCTGAAGCGGTGCCTGACCTTGCGGATGCGTCCCTCGTCGTCGAGATAGGCGTCGAACGGCACCTCGGCGGTGGCGAACCCCTCGGCCGCCGCCTTCAGGGGGCCCTTGTTCCCGTCGGAGGCCCGCCGGGCCGCGTCACCCAGGTGCGCCGTCCCCCGGTAATGCCGCACCCTGGTCCCCGCGACCTCCGTCCTGCCCACGTACGTCGCCGTCCGCGTCCCGAGCAGCACCTCGGCCGCCGTGAACGGATCGGTGGCCCCGCCGGTGACGAGGTTCCCGTCGGACAGGGTCCGCGTGTCCACCCGCACCCACTTGTCCTGCGGCACACCGGCGCCCCGGTTCTTCATGAACAGCGCACCCGGCGCGAGCAGTTCGGTGATCGGCCGACGCTCGGCGGCCCCCGCGGGGTCCTGCGGCAGGTGCACCTTCAGCCGCCCCATCCGCTTGCGGTAGTCGTAGACCCCGGCACCCCGGATGGTCACCCGGGTCCCGCCGGCGGCCATCTCCATCGACGTACGCGCCCTCGAACTCCCCGCGCCGATCAGCCGGTCGGCCGCCTTCCGCAACGCGACGACCGCGTCCCCGCCGCGGGAGTCCCCGGCGACCGCGTCACCTCCGGAGCACCCCGCGGTCCCCAGCCCCGCCCCCGCCAGGAGCACGGCCGCGACGACCGCCGCGCCCGTCCGCCTGTGCCGCCGTTCCCGCTGCCGCCCAGTCATCGCCTGCCTACCCCCAGCCGGTACGTCCGTCACGGGCCCCGTCGTTGTTCCGGTTAACGACGGGTTTGTGCCCCCGTCACGCGGGTCCGCGCCGACCGCCATACGAACCCTTTACCTGCGCTGGGTAGCGTGGTCGTCGTGGCGCAGCAGGACGGGCCGGAAGCTCCCCCCAACCTCCCGGAGCACCGCACGACGACCATGGAGAAGGGCCCTTTCTGCATGGCCCATTGCAACTGCGGCTGGCGCGGCCCGGCCCGAAGAGCGAGAAGCCAGGCGCGCACGGACGCGGAGAAGCACGCGACGGACTGAGACCCGTGGCGGACACGGCCCGAGCCGCGGCCGGACCGGTGGAACCCCCACCCCCCATCACCCCGTCTCCCAAGGCGGAACCACCGGGAGGCCCCATGGAACGGCGCACGATCCTCACAGCCGGCACGGCGGCGGTCGCCGCGGTCGCGACCCCCTTCACCACCGCCTGCACACAGTCGGGCACCCGCTCCGGGGCCGCGGCCACCAACGCCGCGCGCACCACCACCACGTCGAGATCCACCGCCGCCAACTGGTCCGCCCTGGCCCGCGACCTCGACGGCCCCCTGATCCGCCCCGGCGACGCGAACTGGCCCGCGGCCCGGCAGCTCTACAACACCCGCTTCGACCACCTGAAGCCCGCCGCGGTCGCGTACGTGTCCCACCCGGACGACATCCGCACGACCCTGGCCTACGCCCGCGCCCACGCCCTGCGCGTGGCGATCCGCAACGGCGGCCACTCCTACGGGGGCTGGTCCTCCGGCGACGGCCGCCTGATCGTCGACGTCTCGAAGCTCAACCGCGTCCGGGCCTCGGGCACCACCGCGGTGGTCGGCGCCGGCGCCAAACTCATCGACGTCTACCGAGCCCTCGCCGCGAAGGGCGTCACGATCCCCGCCGGCTCCTGCCCGACCGTCGGCGTCTCGGGCCTCACCCTCGGCGGCGGCCACGGCGTGGTCTCCCGGGCGTACGGACTGACCTGCGACAGCCTCACCCAGGCCACACTGATCACCGCGGACGGCAAGCAACTCACCGCCGACGCCCGCGAGAACAAGGACCTCTTCTGGGCGCTGCGCGGCGCCGGCAACGGCAACTTCGGCGTGGTCACGGAGCTGCACTTCACGACCCACCCCGCCCCGCAGGGCGTATCGGCATACCTGACCTGGCCCTGGTCGAAGGCGGCCGCGGTGCTGAAGGCCTGGCAGGAATGGGGGCCGTCACAGCCCGACGAGATCTGGTCGTCCCTGCATCTGGCGAGCGCCGCGGGCGGCACTCCGACGGTCTCGGTCGCGGCGTTCTCCCTCGGCACCTACGGCGAGCTCAAGAACGCCGTCGACCGCCTGGCCGACCGCGTCGGCGCCCCGGCCCGCAGCGTCTCCCTGAAGCGCCGCTCGTACGAGGAGTCGATGGAGGTGTACGCGGGCTGCTCCTCGTTCCCGACGGACGCGCAGTGCCATCTGCCCGGCGCGACGCCGGGCCGCTCCCCGAAGGGCGCGCTGGGCCGTGAGACGTACGCGGCGGCGTCGGACTTCTTCGACCGCTCCCTTTCCACGGCCGGCATCCGCACACTGCTGGCACAGATCGCTTCGGTGCGCGGCGGCTCGGGCAGCATCGCCCTGACCGCCCTCGGCGGAGCGGTCAACCGCGTCTCTCCCACGGCTACGGCGTTCGTCCACCGCCGCTCGCGGATGCTGGCCCAGTACATCGGGGCCTGGCGGGCCGGCACGAGCGGTGCGACATCCCGGGAGTGGCTGGCGTCGGCCCACAAGGCCATGCGCCCGCACGCCTCGGGGGCGGCCTACCAGAACTACACGGACCCGACGCTGACCGACTGGCGCAAGGCGTACTACGCAGACGCGGCGACCCGCCTGGCCAAGCTGAAGAAGCAGTACGACCCCAACCGCTTCTTCACGTATCCCCAAGCGCTGTAGACGGGTTGTCCCCCGGGCGCGGCAGGGCCTCCCAGGGCGCTGCAGGCGGGCTGCGCCTGCGCGCCCGGCGGCCTTCGCGCTATGCGGCGAGGTCCCTCTCCGAGGTTCGCTCACTGCGGGCCTCGGGGACCACCGCGTCGTCCCGTTCCGCCCGTCCTCTGGCGCGCACGAGCCATCCCAGCCGGGGCGATCGCTCGACGGCCTTCACCACGGGCGTCAGCAGGGCCATGGCGAGCGGCGACAGCAGCAGCGCCACGGCCGTCCCCAGCGCGAACCCGCCCACGACGTCGGTCGGGTAGTGCACGCCCATGTAGACGCGGATGAACCCGCCGAACAGCGCCAGCACGAGCGCGACGAGCCCGAACCTGCGGTGGGCGACGAACAGACCGACCGCCATCGCCATGACGATCGTCGCGTGGTCGCTGACGAACGAGTAGTCGGTCTTGCCCTGGACGAGCACCTCGAGCCCCTGGTGGTCCAGGAACGGCCGGGGCCGCTCCACGAAACCCCGTATGGGCACGTTCACCAGCACGGCCATCCCGGCGGCCAACGGCGCCCAGACCAACGCCGCGACGGTGGACGCCGCGTCCTCGTCGCCCCGGCGCCGCACGGACCACCAGCACCACACCACGAGCAGGACGATGGCGAGCAGCAGCCCGTACTCACCGACATACTCCATGACGCGGTCGAACCAGGCCGGCGCGTCCTTGGCCAGGCCATTGATGTCGTACAGCAGGTCGACGTCGGGGTTCGACCCGGAATCGGCGAGTCCAGCCATGGTGCTGCGGCCCCTTCGTCGTCTCTCCCGGCGCACCCGTGCGTGCGCCGCTCCTGCCACCCCCGTGGTTGTAGATCCGCTTCCGCCGCACGCGTGCATGACACGTGCCGAATGAACGTCTGCTCGGCTACGTCAACAGGAACGCATGGTCCCCGTCGATACGTTCCACACTCCACCGAATGATCACGCAGACGTTATCGAAGAGAGACACGTCGTCGCAGCTCAGGGGGTGGGTTCACGCACGGTTCACACCGTCGTGGGCAGTGCTTTCGCGCCATCTTCGGTGACGCGGGTGGCTCCGAAGTAGTCGGGGGTGTCGATCGGGTCGAATCGGATGACGGCACCGGTCCGGGGCGCGTCGATCATGTACCCGCCCCCGACATAAATACCGACATGCCGGATGGCGCGGGAATTGGTCAGGTCATCCGAAAAGAACACCAGGTCGCCGGGGAGCAGTTCGTCCCGCGAGGGGTGCGGACCGGCGTTGTACTGGTCGTTGGCGACACGCGGGAGCTTGATGCCCACGGTCTCGTAGGCCGCCTGGGTCAGTCCCGAGCAGTCGAAGCGTCCGCCCTGCTCAGCGGTGCCGGTGCCGCCCCAGAGATACAGCGTGCCCAGCTTCTTCTGTGCGTACTCGATCGCGGCGGCGGCCTGCTCGGAGGGGTCGACCCGCCCGACCGGCGCAGCGAAGCTCTCCGAGAGCGTCGTGATCCGCTTCACGTAGTTGCGGGTCTCGCTGTACGGCGGCACGCCCCCGTACTTGATCACCGCATAGGCCCCCGCGTTGTAGGCGGCCAGCATGTTTTCGGTCGCATTCCCGCCAACCTTCTTCACGTACGACGCGAGTTCGCAGTCGTACGAGGCGGCCGAGGGAATCGCGTCCTTCGGGTCCCACACGTCGCGGTCGCCGTCACCGTCGCCGTCGATGCCGTGACTGGCCCAGGTGCCGGGGATGAACTGCGCTATCCCCTGCGCGGCGGCCTGGCTCTGAGCCCTGGGGTTGAAGCCGCTCTCCTGGTAGAGCTGGGCGGCGAGCAGGGCCGGGCTGATGGCGGGGCAGAGGTTGCCCCACTTCGCCACGAGGGACGCGTACGCGGCGGGCACCGACCCCTTGGCCAACGATTTCGCCCCACCGCCCACGCCGTTGACCAGGTTTCCCGCGACGAGGTAGACCCCGACGACGAGCAGCATCACGAAGGCCAGGGCGGAACTGATCGCAACACCCGCCACGATCCATGCCTTACGCACCGTCAACCGCCCCTCACCGCCCAGGAGTCCGTCGGTCAGTGTAGAGGCGGTCGGCACGCCCGGGAATGATCACGGGGAGGAGAGTCGGGGGCGGACGGAGGAACGGGGCACGGCACGGGCAGCACGGCGAGAGCACGACGGCTCCGGCCGGCGCACGGGGTCGCGACGCGTCACGAGAGCCCCGCCGCCTGTCGGTACAGCCGCCGGGCCTCGACGCCGAGGACCACGCTGTAGGAGACCCCGGGGGTGGTCCCGCCCTGGTCGTGCCCGCCGAGGACCCCGACGACCTGCCCGTCCCCGTTCACCCAGGGGCTGCCGCTCGTCCCCCCGCTGAAGCCGGGGCACGCGATGCGCTGCTGGGTGCGGCCGAGCGCGGCCGGCTTGTCGGTGCAGCTGACGGGCGTCTCGCGGGTGTCGGGGTATCCGGTGACGGTCACTCCGGTGGCCCCCGTCGCCGTACCGGTCACGAACCGGTTCCCGCCGACGACGTCCTGCACCCCCGTGCCGCCCCGCGGCACGAGCACGGCGAATCCCACGTCACTGTCCTCGTGCCGTCCCTCGACCCACCCGCGGGGCAGGAACCGCCGCCGCACCTTCCACTCCCCGTGGGGCGCGCGCCCGTCCCGGTAGCCCGGCACGAACACCAGCCCGCCGTCGCCGCCCAGGCAGTGCGCCGCGGTGACGATCAGATCCCGGCGCGGCGCGTCCACCACGGACGCCGTACAGAAGTGCCCTTCCCCGGCGGCGCGGAGGAGCACCCCGACCCGGGCGTCGCGCCCGGTGACGGTCACACCCAAGGGCCCGGCCCCGTCGTCGGCGGTCGCGGTGGACGCGGTGATGAGGCCGACGAGGACCACGACGACGGACAAGACGCGCTTCACGGGAGCGACTGTGCCCGGCGAAGGTGAGAGGAACGTCAGACAGCGGTCTGTCCGTCGGACATCGCCTGTCCGTCAGGCACCCGCCCGTCCGTCAGGCACCCGCTTCCTCGTCAGACGCCGACCTCCTCGTCAGACGCCGACCTCCTCGTCAGACGCTCGACTCTTCGTCCCGCGACAGCGGGAAGTGCGTCCCCGTCAGCTCCTCCGAGACCCGCCACAGCCGCCGGGCCGTCAGCGGGTCGCCGGCCGCGCGGGAGCGGCCCACCAGGGCCGGTTTGCCGCGCATCTCGCCCAGGCCGTCGGGGCCCACGTAGCTCGCCCCGGGGAGGTCCTCGGTGGCGGCGTAGAGGGTGGGGAGGGCGCCCGCGCGATCGTCCTGCGCGAAGAACCTGTTGCCGAGACGCATGACGGCGCGCAGCACCGGATTGGCCGCGTGGCTCTGGAGGTTGGTGGCCGCGTAGCCGGGGTGGGCGGCCAGGGCGCGGACCGCGGAGCCCGACTCCGTGAGCCGGCGCTGGAGTTCCAGGGTGAACAGGAGGTTGGCCAGCTTGGACTGGGCGTAGGCGCGCTGCGGGGTGTAGTTCGCCGCCATGTCCAGGTCGTCGAACCCGATCCTCGCGCCGCCCCAGCGGTGGGCGCCCGAGGAGACCGTGACGACGCGGTCGGTGATGTGCGGCAGCAGCAGGTTCGTGAGGGCGAAGTGCCCGAGATGGTTCGTGCCGAACTGCATCTCGAAGCCGTCCTTGGTGTGCTGCCTGGGGAGCATCATCACGCCGGCGTTGTTGACGAGAAGGTGCAGCGGCCCCTGCCAGGCGTCGGCGAACGCCCGCACGGAGGCCAGGTCCGCCAGGTCCAGCCGGCGCACCTCGGTGCTGCCCGGCACGGTCGCCGCCGCTGCCCGCCCACGCTCGGTGTCCCGTACGGCGAGGACGACGTGCGCCCCCGCGCGGGCCAGCGCGTGGGTCGCGGTGAGGCCGATGCCGCTGTTGGCGCCGGTGACGACGACGGTCCGCCCGCCGAGGCCCGGGAGGCGGTCCGCGCTCCATGTCTCGCTGCTCTGGGTGTTCGTCTTCTCAGCCATACCTTCGAATGTAGGCGGTGCCAACAATGCTGTCAATGACAACAATGATGGCATCGCCAACATCAGGATACGATGGTCCGCATGCCAGCAAGCCGCCCCACCCCGGAGAGCCGCCCCTACCACCACGGGGATCTGCGCTCCACCCTGCTCGCCGGCGCGGAGCGCACGCTGCGGGAGAAGGGGGCCGGCGCACTCTCGCTGCGCGAACTGGCCCGTGAGGCGGGAGTGAGTCACGCCGCACCCGGCCGCCACTTCAGGGACAAGCAAGCCCTGCTCAACGCCCTGGCACTCGTCGGCTACGGCCGACTGGGCCAGGCCCTGGAGGGCGCCGACGACCCCGCCCTCCCGCTGGAGAAGCGGCTCACCGCGCTCGCCCGGGCCTATCTCGCCTTCTCGATCGACAACGCCGAGCTGCTGGAGCTCATGTACGCCCGCAAGCACGAGCCTGACGCCTCCGAGCAGATGGCCGCGGCCGTCGACCGGACGGTGGGGTCCCTGGAACGGGTCATCGCCGACGCCCAGGAGCGCGGCGAGATCATCGCGGGCGACCCGCAGTACCTCACCCTGCTGACCGGCGCCACCCTCCAGGGCATCGCCTCTTTCGCGGCGGGCGGCATGCTCGCCCCCGAGGCGGCCCTCGCCGGCACCGAGGAGTTCGTCCACCTCCTCCTGCACGGCCTCAAGCCCCGCTGAATCCAGGCCTCTCGGTCAAGTCGCGCCCGTCGCCCGGCCATCGAGCCGTCAGCGATCGGTAAGCCCCACGCGCCCTTCGGTAAGGCGGAAGTCAGGATTTCGATCACCGTCTTGTTGTCACGTGCTCAACAAGCGATCGTCGTTGCGGGTCACCGCCCGGCCGCGTTCCCCTACGCGAACACCTCCCCCTGAACGACGCCACCAGCGGCAGCAACGGCAGCTGCACCACCAGCCACTTCTGCACCGCCCGGACGGGCTACGACGGCCCGACCGGTCTGGGCACCCCGGAGGGACTCGGCGCCTTCACCGCTGACGTCTCCCTCCGGTGACAGACCGTCACCGGAGAGCGCCGCCCGGGGGCGTGGGGGCCGGGGGACGGCCGGGAAACACAGGGGCCGCGGCAACCCAGCCGCGGCCCCTTCGCCGTGCCGGGTAGCCTTCACCCGGGGAACACCGGCGCGACCACTCACCCGACCAGCCGTCAGAAACAGCCTCCAAAGGTGAGAAAGGCCGCAAGAGCGGCACAACGACGGAACCACACACCAGGTTCCGCTCCGGCCTCATTGCCCGGCGTGACCTGCCGTGATACACAGAGTGACCATACGATCCTTCGTACACCATCCGTCGCCGCCCCTAGGGGCCGGAGCGGAACGGTGGCAAGGTATTCGTACGAAACCCGCCAATCAATGACGCCAAGTCGACATACGACAGCCTCATTGTCGGCGAGAATGAGGCCTGACCTCTGCACGACCGCAGAGGGTGCGGAACTACCCAACAGGGGCGGTGACTTACATGCTCTTTGCGGCCGACAAGGGAGATATCAACACCATCATCGGTGGGATCGCTCCGGACTGGGGCCCCTTCGGCAGCCTGGGCAACGAGGCGAAGGTGATGATCGAGGTCGTGATGGCGGTGGCCATCCTGCTCTGCCTCGGCATCGCCATCTGGGGCGCCGCCAAGCAGCGCATCGGAGCCACCGCACTGCGCGACACCTTCAGCGCGGAGCAGGGCAAGGGCCTCATCATCGCGGGCCTGACGGGCGTCTTCATCATCGGCTCACTCGGGACACTCTTCACCATCGTGTACGGCATGGCCGTGTAGCCCGGGCACCAACCGCCCGGCCGGGCGCGCCCGGCTCCCCTCCATCCCACCCGCCCGTCGTGCCCACCGGCTGAGGTTGCGTTTCCCTGATGTCGAGTCACCACACCGCGCCCGCGCGGGAACCAGCACGGCTACCGTCGTACGAGGAGTATGAGAAGTACGACCGGTACGAAGTGTTTCCGCACGACGTCGAGGGGGCGTACGCGGCATGAGTCTCGGTGACGACCACGAGTCCTCCGATCGATACGGCGGCACGGGCCAGACCCGCACCCGCCTGCCCGACTCCGGCGACGCCTTCGGCGACCCCCGCCGCCGCTCCTCGTCCCGCAGCCTGGTCACCGTGGTCGGCGTGGTGGTCCTCCTGATCGCAGCGATCGCCTTCGCGAACCGGGGGGACGGCGACACGTCCTCTTCGACGGACGGCTCCTCCGGCAAGCCCGATGCGGCGGCGACGGCCCCCTCCGGCCAACGCCCCGTCACGTCCAAGTCCGCCGCCGGTATCCCGTCGGGCTTCGCCCAGGAC
>NZ_JBEXSH010000086.1:0-17286 GCF_040613555.1 Streptomyces sp. NPDC006265 | reverse complement strand
AGCAGTACAAACTGCCCCGGCGCGGTGCGCTGTGAGAAGTACGCCGCGGACGCGCCGCAGCGCCGGCACCGCGGTGGCCAGCACCAGCATCACCGCGACGACCAGGAGCCCGCCGCCCGCGACGGCGGTGCGGGGGCCGAAGGCGGATCCCGCGGTGCCGTGCAGCACGTCGGCGAGACGCGGGCCGCCCGCCACGACGACGGTGAACACGCCCTGCATGCGCCCGCGCATCTCGTCGGTGGCGGCGGACAGCAGGATCGCCCCGCGGAAGACCATGGAGACCATGTCGGCCACCCCGGCGAGGGCGAGGAACGCCACCGCGATCCAGAGGTTGCGGCTCAGCCCGAAGCCCGCGATGGCCGCACCCCAGGCGACCACCGCCCCGATGACCATCCAGCCGTGCCGCCGGGCGCGGGAGAAGGTACCGGAGAACAGCCCGCCCAGCACGGCGCCGATAGGGATCGCCGCGAACAGCAGGCCCAGCGCGAGCCCTCCGCCGTACGAGGCGTAGGTCTGGGAGGCGAGCTGCGGGAACAGAGCGCGGGGCATGCCGAGGACCATGGCGATGATGTCGGCGAGGAACGACAGCAGCAGCACCGTGTGCCCGGAGACGTAGCGGAAGCCGGCGGCGATCTCCTTCACCCCCGCACGCCGCACCGCCGTACCTGCCAGGGGCTGCAGGGAGGGCAGCCGGTGGACCGCCCACACCGTCACGCACAGGGCCAGGGCGTCGACGAGGTACAGCTCCGGCAGCCCGATGACGGGGATGAGGGCGCCGGCGAGCAGCGGGCCCGCCACCTGCCCGGTCTGCATCACGGTCGAGCCGAGGGCGTTCGCGGCGGGCAGTTCGTCCTCGGGGACCAGCCGGGCTATGGAGGCGTTGCGGGCCGGTGCGTTGAGGCCCCAGAAGGCCTGCTGCACGGCGAGCAGCAGCATGAGCGCTCCGACGGACTCCAGGCCCACGAAGGCCTGGAGCCCGAACAGCAGCGAGGTGACGGCGATGCCGCTGTTGGTGATCAGCAGCAGCTTGCGCCGGTCCATGGTGTCGGCGATCGCCCCGCCCCACAGCGCGAACACGATCAGGGGCACGAGCCCGGCCAGGCTCGCGGCGCCGACCCATGCCGAGGAGCCGGTGATGTCGTAGATCTGCTTGGGGACGGCGACGGCGGTGAGCTGGCTGCCGACCGCCGTGACGATGGTCGAGCCCCACAACCGCCGGTAGGCGGGGCGGCGCAGGGGACGGGTGTCCATGGCCCAACGCCGGCAGCCGCGCCGCCGGGGCGCCCGTGGACCGGGTTCCCGCTCTTCGGTCGTGCTCTCGCTCGTGTCCACGCGCCGCTTCTTCGATGCTCGCTACATCTTTTCGGGCGGGGATCACTATCGCACCAGCCTGCCGGGACACCGCGGCGGAGGTGTCAGCTTCCGATGACGAGCACGGCGCCCAGCACGATCATCGTGGCGGCCACCAGGCCGTCCAGGACGCGCCAGGCGGCCGGCTTGGCGAGGAAACGGCCCAGCATCCGCGCGCCGAACCCGAGGGCGGCGAACCAGCACAGGCTGGCCAGCACCGCGCCGAGGCCGAAGGTCCAGCGCAGCGCACCGTGGTCGGCGGCGACGGAGCCCAGCAGGAAGACGGTGTCGAGGTAGACGTGCGGGTTGAGCCAGGTCATGGCCAGGCAGGTGAGCACGGCCCGGCGCACCGATCCGGCCGCCTCCCCCTCCGCCCGCAGCGCGTCGCCGCCGGGCCGCAGCACCCGGCGGGCGGCCAGCGCACCGTAGACCAGCAGGAACGCGCCGCCGATCCAGCCGACCACGGTCAGGGCGCCCGGCCACTTCACCACGACCGCGCCGACCCCGCCGACCCCGAGCGCGATCAGCGCCGCGTCCGACAGGGCGCAGATGGCGACCACGGCGAGGACGGCCTGGCGGCGGATCCCCTGGCGCAGGACGAAGGCGTTCTGGGCGCCGATGGCGACGATGAGGGACAGTCCGGTGCCGAAACCGGCGGCGCCGGCGGTGAAGGTGCTGGTCATGGCGTCGACGCTACGGACGCCCACCATCCGGGTCCAGCTAAAGATTCTTACGTATCATTAGCACGCGTGATGATGACCGATCTCCCGTTGGACCAGGTGCGGACCCTGCTCGCCGTCGTGGACGAGGGGACGTTCGACGCGGCCGCGGTCGCGCTGCATGTGACGCCGTCGGCGATCAGCCAGCGGGTGAAGGCGCTGGAGCAGCGCACGGGCCGGGTCCTGCTGTTGCGGACCAAGCCGGTGCGGCCGACCGAGTCGGGTGAGGTGCTGGTCCGGCTCGCCCGCCAGGTGGCACGCCTGGAGCACGACGCCTGCGCGGAGCTGGGGCTGGCCGACACCGGGGAGCCGATCCGGGTGTCGGTCGCGGTCAACGCCGACTCTCTGGCCACCTGGTTCCTGCCCGTGCTCGCACGCGTGCCGCAGGAGCCGCGGCTCTGCTTCGAGCTGCGCCGCGAGGACGAGGACCACACCGCGGCCCTGCTGCGGGAGGGCGTGGTGATGGCCGCGGTGACCTCGTCGCCCGACCCGGTGCCGGGCTGCTCCGTGCGGTCGCTCGGGCGGATGCGCTACCTCCCCGTGGCCGCGCCGGACTTCGCCGCGCACCACCTCGGCGGGCCGCCGACGCAGGTGCTCACGGAGGTGCCCGTGGTGGTCTTCGACCGGCGTGACGACTTCCAGGACGGCTTCGTCCGCGGGCTCACCCGGGGACGCAGCGGCGCGAGCGCGCTGCGGCACTACGTGCCCACCTCGGAGGGCTTCGTCGAGGCCGTCGCCGCCGGACTGGGCTGGGGGCTGGTGCCGGAGCCCCAGGCGGATCCCCTGCTCCGCGCGGGCCGGCTCGTCGGCATCGCCCCGGGCCGCAGTGTCGACGTGCCGCTGTACTGGCAGCAGTGGAAGCTCGACTCGCCGGCACTGGCGCAGGTGGCGGAGGCGGTGACGGCGACCGCGGCGGAGACGCTGCGGGCCTGACGGCCTCAGTCGCGAATGTCCTCCAGCCGGGCGGCCGCGCTGTCCAGCAGCATCTCCAGGGCCGTCGGGTAGGCGCTGGTGAGCATGCGGGTGGTGAGCAGGGGCGCCGCCTCGGCGATGCGGGGATGGGTGGCGGCGGGCAGACGGGCGTACGTCGAGCGCCACATGTCCTCGTCGGCGTGCAGCGAGTCGCTCGGCAGGGCCAGCGAGGCGGCGTCCAGCGCGGCGAAGGCCAGGGTCTGGTCGATGAAGGCGTGGTAGATGCGCACGGTGTCGGGCAGCGGGAAACCGGCCCTGCGCAGGACGTCCAGGACGGCCTCGTCCGCGGCCAGCTCGTGGGCCCGGCCCGTGACGCGGTTCGTGGTCAGCAGGGCGGCCTGCGGATGGGCCAGATACGCGGCGTGGATGCGCAGCCCGAAGGACCGCAGGTCCGCCCGCCACTCCCCCGTGGGCCGCCAGCCCTCGAGGGCCTGGCCGATGAGCGCGTCGCCGATGGCGAGGGTCAGGTCGTCCATGCCGCGGAAGTACCGGTAGAGCGTGCTCGGGTCGGCGTCCAGGGCGAGGCCCAGCCGACGGGCGGTCAGTCCGGCGCTTCCGTGTTCGCGCAGCATGCGCAGCGCCGTCGCGACGATCAGCTCCTCGGTCAGCACGGTGCCGCTCTTGGTGGGCCTGCGCCGGCGGCGTTTCTCCTCGGGCACCACGGGCTTGGGCACGACGTTCCCCTCCTTGTCCCTTATGCCAACGCCATTGACCTTATGACACGGGGCGGCGTTTCATCTCTGCAAGGACGCGTCACGTTCTTCGCACATAGGGAGTTTCTGTCATGCGTGTACTGCTCGTGGGTGCCGGTGGTGTGGGCGGGGCGATCACCCGGATCGCGGCCCGGCGGCCGTTCTTCGAGGCGATGGTGGTGGCGGACTACGACCCGGGCCGGGCCGAGGCGGCGGTCGCTGCCCTGGAAGGCGACGCGCGGTTCACCGCGGAGCAGGTGGACGCGGGCGACGAAGCGGCCGTGGCCCGTCTGCTCCGGTGGCATCGCTGCGACGTGCTGCTCAACGCCACCGACCCCCGCTTCGTGATGCCCCTGTTCCGCGCGGCCCGCGCCGCGGGAGCCACCTATCTCGACATGGCGATGTCGCTGTCCCGCCCGCACGCCGAGCGGCCCTACGCGGAGTGCGGGGTCAAGCTCGGCGACGAGCAGTTCACGCAGGCCGCCGACTGGGAGAAGGAGGGGCTGCTGGCCCTCGTCGGCATGGGGGTGGAGCCGGGCCTGTCGGACGTCTTCGCGCGGTACGCCGCCGACGAACTCTTCGACGGGATCGAGGAGATCGGCATCCGCGACGGCGCGAACCTGACCGTCGACGGCTACGACTTCGCGCCCTCGTTCAGCATCTGGACCACCATCGAGGAGTGCCTCAACCCGCCGGTCGTCTACGAGACGGGCAAGGGCTGGTTCACCACCGAACCGTTCAGCGAGCCCGAGGTCTTCGACTTCCCCGAGGGCATCGGCCCGGTCGAATGCGTGAACGTCGAGCACGAGGAGGTGCTGCTCGTCCCGCGCTGGGTCGACGTCCGCCGGGTGACCTTCAAGTACGGCCTGGGTCGGGAGTTCGTCGAGACGCTGAAGACGCTGCATCTGCTGGGCCTGGACCGCACCGACCCGGTGGCCGTGCCCGGGCCGGACGGGCCGGTGAAGGTCTCGCCGCGGGACGTGGTCGCCGCGTGTCTGCCCGATCCGGCCACCCTCGGCGAGCGGATGCACGGCAAGACGTGTGCGGGCACCTGGGTGAAGGGCGTGAAGGATGGCACGCCCCGCGAGGTGTACCTCTACCACGTGGTCGACAATCAGTGGTCGATGACGGAGTACGGCTCCCAGGCGGTGGTGTGGCAGACGGCGATCAACCCCGTCGTCGCGCTCGAACTCCTCGCCACGGGCGCCTGGTCCGGGGCGGGCGTGCTCGGCCCGGAGGCCTTCCCGGCCCGGCCGTTCCTGGACCTGCTGACGGACTACGGCTCCCCCTGGGGCATGCGGGAGCAGTGAACGACTGTCCGGGAACGCCCAGTTTCAGTGCGCATCGACAGGTGACCCGAAGAGGAGCAAGCAGACGAGAGAGCACGTTTCTACTGCGATGCAGGTGACTTCGATGGACAACTGGCGAGACCACGCTGCCTGTCGGCACGAGGACCCCGAGCTCTTCTTCCCGATCGGCACCTCCGGCCCGGCTCTGCTGCAGACGGAGCAGGCCAAGGCGGTGTGCCGACGGCGCTGCCCGGTGCAGGAGCAGTGTCTGCAATGGGCCCTGGACACGGGCCAGTCCATCGGCGTGTGGGGCGGGACGAGCGAGAACGAACGACGTGCGCTGAAGCGCCGCACGGCCGCCCGCCGCCGCTCCGGCTGACACCGGCCACCACCCCCGGGGGGCCCTCGCTGCACGGCAGCGGTCCCCAGGGGTGCGGCCGTCCGGCCGGGGTTAGGCTCGCGACACGGATCCGTATCGCCGCGGAGAGGAGCCGACCATGAGCGTGCGCGTGCGCCGTGTCTACGATCCCGCCGAGCCGGAGGACGGGGTGCGGGTCCTGGTCGACCGGTTGTGGCCGCGCGGACTGGCGAAGGACGCGGCTCGGGTGGACGAGTGGCCGAAGGCGCTCACCCCGTCGACGGAGCTGCGCCGCTGGTACCACGCGGGCGAGGGCTCGTACGAGGAGTTCGCCGAGCGGTACGAGGCGGAGCTCGCCGCCGAGGAGGCCGCCGAGGCTCTCGACGGTGTGCGTGATCTGGCCGGAAAGGGCGACGTGACCCTGCTGACCGCGTCGAAGACGCCGGAGCAGAGCCATGCCACCGTGCTGGTCCGCCTCATCGGACCCTGAGGGAACGGGCCGTCCCGTCCGGTCAGGCGGTCTGCCGGGCCGCCGCCCGGCCCGCCGCCCGGCCCGAGAAGAGGCAGCCGCCGAGGAAGGTGCCCTCCAGGGCGTTGTAGCCGTGGACGCCGCCGCCGCCGAAGCCGGCGACCTCGCCGGCCGCGTACAGTCCCTCGACCGGCTTGCCGTCGGTCCCGAGGGCGCGGGAGTCCAGGTCGGTCTGGATGCCGCCGAGGGTCTTGCGGGTGAGGATGTGCAGCTTGACGCCGATCAGCGGGCCGGCCTCCGGGTCGAGGATGCGGTGCGGAGTGGCGACCCGACCGAGGCGGTCGCCGATGTAGCGGCGGGCGTTGCGGATGCCCTGCACCTGGGCGTCCTTGGCGTAGGGGTTGGCGATCTGCAGGTCGCGCGCCTCGATCTGGCGCTTGATCCCGGCCGCGTCGAGCAGCGGCTTGTCGGTGAGGTCGTTCATCTTCGCGACGAGCTGCTCGACACTGGACGCGGTCACGAAGTCGGCGCCCTTGCGCAGGAACGCGTCGACCGGTCCGGGGGCGCCCTTGCCGAGGATGCGTTCCTTGAGGAACCCGGCACGGTCTTTGGCGGTGATGTCGGGGTTCTGCTCGGAGCCCGACAGGGCGAACTCCTTCTCGATGATCTTCTGCGTGAGGATGAACCAGGAGTGGTCGTACCCGGCGATGTCCTCGGTGGTGCGCAGGTGCTTCAGGGTGCCGAGGGTGTCGTAGCCGGGCAGGCAGGGGCCGGGCAGTCGGCGGCCGAGGGCGTCGAACCACATCGAGGACGGTCCCGGCAGGATGCGGATGCCGTGGCCGGGCCAGATCGGGTCCCAGTTCTGCAGTCCCTCGGTGTAGTGCCACATGCGGTCGCGGTTGACCAGCCGTACGCCCGCCTCGGCGCTGATGCCGAGCATCCGCCCGTCGACGTAGGGGGGGACACCGGTGACCATCTCTCGGGGCGGGGTGCCGAGGCGCTCGGGCCAGTTGCGTCGGACGATGTCGTGGTCGGCGCCGATGCCGCCGCTGGTGACGATGACGGCCTGGGCGGTGAGTTCGAACTCGCCGATCGCCTCGCGGCTGGAGGCGACGCCCCGGGGTGAGGGGTCCTCGGCCAGGACCGTGCCGCGCACGCCCCGGGCGGTGCCGCCCTCGACGACGAGGGCGTCGACGCGGTGACGGTGGTGGAAGGTGAGCAGGCCGTCGCGGGCGGCCTGCTTGGCGTAGTGCACGAACGGTTCGACGACGCCGGTGCCGGTGCCCCAGGCGACGTGGAAGCGGGGCACGGTGTTGCCGTGCCCGTGCGCGGTGAGGTCGCCCCGCTCCGCCCAGCCGACGGTGGGCAGGAACCTGATGTTGTGCCCGTCGAGCCAGGAGCGCTTCTCCCCCGCGGCGAACTCGACGTAGGCGCGGGCCCAGCGCACGGCCCAGGAGTCCTCGTCGTCCAGCCGGTCGAAGCCCGCGCTGCCCCGCCAGTCGCTCCAGGCGAGGTCGAAGGAGTCCTTGATGCCCAGGCGCCGCTGCTCGGGCGAGTCGACGAGGAACAGCCCGCCGAAGGACCAGAATGCCTGGCCGCCGAGGTTGCCCGCGTTCTCCTGGTCGACGAGGGCGACCCGTCGGCCCCTGCTGGTCAGTTCGTGCGCCGCGACCAGGCCGGCGAGGCCCGCTCCGACGACGATGACATCGGCATCCATGGCGACCGTTCCCTTCTTCAGTTCTTCGTGTGATCGAGGGTGCCGCTGCCATCGGTCAGCAGGGCCGTGAGCAGTTGCTTCAGCCAAGCGCGGGCGTGGTCCAGGTCCCGGTCCAGCAGGAGTTGCGTGGTGACGCCGTCGTACGCGGCGACCACCGCGTGGGCGGCGCCGCCGGTGTCACCCAGTACGGCGGGCAGTGCGGTGTGGCCGCGGGCCCGGCCCAGCCGCTCGGCGATGGCCTGCCGCAGCCGCGCGCGGTGTTCGAGCAGGCTCCGCGCCACCTCCGGGTCGCGGGCGGCGTGCACGAGGAAGTCCGTCTTCACCAGGAGCCAGTCGCGGTCGAGGAGCAGCACGTCGCTGACGCGGTCCACGGCAGCGGGCACGTCGAGGCCGGGCCCGTCGAGGGCGAGGGCGCCGGAGACCTGCTCGGCGATCAGGTCGGCCCGCTCGCGGTAGAGGGCGAAGAAGAGCTCGTCGAGGCTGGAGAAGTTGGAGTAGAAGGCGCCCCTGCTGTAGCCGGCGGCCTCGCAGACCTCCTCGATCGAGACGTGGCCGAAGCCCTTGGCCGCGAACACGGAGAATGCCGCGTCCAGGAGGTTGGCGCGGGTGTGGACACGACGCCTGGTCACGCGCCCGGTCCTTCCCTCGACGGCCATGCCCGGCCCCCCTTTCGATACATGACTGTATTGGATACACCGATGTATCGAAAGAGCGAGCACTCCATACTCCATGGAACATATTTTCGAATACGGGGTACGCTGACCGTATGCATCTCCAGGGCTCCCTCTTCGACCAGGCCGACGAGCTCCGCCTCGGCTCTCTGGACGGGATCAGCCGTACCCACCTCGGCTTCGGCGCCTGGCTCGACACGCTGCCCGGATGGCTCGGCGGCTCGGACGGACTGTTCGAACAGCTGGCCGCCGAGGTCCCATGGCGGGCGGAGCGGCGCACGATGTACGACAACGTGGTCGACGTCCCCCGCCTGCTGGCGTTCTACGGCGTGGACGACCGGCTGCCGCACCCGGTGCTGGCCGAGGCACGGGACGCGTTGAGCGCCCACTACGGCGAGGAGCTGGGCGAGCCGTTCACCACGGCCGGGCTGTGCTACTACCGCGACGGCCGGGACAGCGTCGCGTGGCACGGCGACCGGATCGGACGCGGGGCGCGCGAGGACACGATGGTAGCGATCCTGTCCGTCGGAGCACCCCGTGACCTGCTGCTCCGCCCGCTGCGAGGCGGCCGGGACACCGTGCGCCGCCCTCTGGGCCACGGCGACCTCGTCGTGATGGGCGGCTCCTGCCAGCGCACCTGGGAGCACTCGATCCCCAAGAGCGCCCGGGCGACGGAACCGCGCATCAGTATCCAGTTCCGTCCGCACGGCGTGCGCTGAGCGCGGACCGAACACCCCTGCCGCACGGCTGCGTTACGGCGGACCCGGCGATTCCGTCCGCCGCGGGATCTGCTTCTCTTCTCCCGTCGGGCCGGTAGCGGGACCACACGAGGCGGGCGATCATGCAGGCGGACGTACAGCAAGTCGCGGACGGCACCTATCTGGTGCACGGATCGAACACCAACTGGGTGATCCTCACGGAGGGGGACGCCGTCACGCTGGTCGACACCGGTTACCCCGGTGACCGCGAGCAACTCCTCGCCTCGCTCGCGCAGGTGGGCAGCTCGCCGGAGGCGGTCGCGGCCGTGCTGATCACGCACGCGCACAACGACCACCTGGGCAGCGCGGAGTACCTGCGCGCCGCCTACGGCACGCCTGTCTTCCTGCACGAGGCCGAAGTGCCGCACGCGCGCCGGGAGTTCCTGCACCAGGTGTCCGTCGGGACGGTGCTGAAGAACGGCTGGCGGCCGGGGGTGCTGCCCTGGGCCGTGCACGCGCTGCGCTCGGGCGGCACGACCCCCGTCCCGGTGACGGCTCCGCAGGCGTTCCCGACGGGGGGCGCGCTGGACCTGCCCGGACGGCCGGTACCGGTGCACACCCCGGGTCACACCGACGGGCACTGCGCCTACCACCTGCCCGGCACCGGCGTACTGGTCTCCGGGGACGCTCTGGTCAGCGGGCACCCCACCTCGCGGGTCGAGGGACCGCAGCTGCTGCCGGACATGTTCCACCACGAGCGGCCCCGTGCCCTGGCGTCGCTGGACATCCTGGCGGAGCTGGAGGCCGAACTGCTGCTCCCCGGGCACGGGCCGGTGCACCGCGGGCCGGTGCGGGACGCCGCCCGGCGGGCCCGGGAACGCGCCCTCTAGAGTGAGGCGACGATCGGCGGCGAGACAAGGACACCCGGCGCATGGCACTGCAGATCAGCGCGACGAACCCCGAGCATCCCGCGCTCTTGCTGGAACTGCCGTGGCACCTGCCCCTTGAGGACTGGCCCGAGGAGTACCTCGTCCCGCTGCCCCGCGGCATCTCCCGGCACGTGGTGCGCTACTCCCGGGCAGGCGACGAGGTGATCGCCGTCAAGGAGCTGGCCGAGCGCCCGGCGCTGCGCGAGTACGACATGCTGCGCAATCTGGACCGGCTCGGCATCCCGTCGGTGGACCCGCTGGCCGTGGTCACCGGCCGCACCGACGACAGCGGCGCCCCGCTGGAGAGCGTCCTGGTCACCCGTCACCTGGGCGGCTCGATGCCGTACCGCTCGATGTTCGAGACGACCATGCGCCCGGCCACCATGCACCGGCTGATGGACGCGCTCGCGGTGCTTCTGGTGCGCCTGCACCTGGCCGGGTTCGCCTGGGGCGACTGCTCGCTGTCCAACACCCTCTTCCGGCGGGACGCGGGCGCCTACGCCGCGTATCTCGTGGACGCCGAGACCGGTGACCTGCATCCGCAGCTGAGCACCGGGCAGCGGGACTACGACCTCGACCTCGCCCGCGTCAACATCAGCGGGGAGCTGCTGGACCTGGAGGCGTCCGGGGCGCTGCACCCGTCCGTGGACCCGATCGAGTTCGGAATGGAGATCTGCGCCCGCTACCGCGGCCTGTGGGACGAGCTGACCCGGGCCTCCGTCTACCCGGCCGGCGAGTACCACTACATAGAACGCCGGATCCGCCGCCTGAACGACCTCGGTTTCGACGTGGCCGAGATGCAGATCGAGCACGCCTCGAACGGCGACACGGTCAGCTTCGTGCCCAAGGTCGTCGACGCGGGCCACCACCAGCGCCAGTTGCTGCGCCTGACCGGTCTCGACACGGAGGAGAACCAGGCGCGGCGGCTGCTGAACGACCTGGAGAGCTGGATGGCGACCCAGGACGACTACGCGCCCGGCGACCCCCTGGGGGCACGCCCGGAGGTTCTGGCCCACCGCTGGGTGCGGGAGGTCTTCCGGCCGACCGTGCGGGCCGTGCCCGTCGAACTGCGCGGTGCGATGGACCCGGCGGAGATCTACCACCAGCTCCTCGAACACCGCTGGTACCTGTCCGAGCGGGCCCAGCACGACATCGGCCTCGACGCCGTGGTCGAGGACTACATCCACAACATCCTGCCCACGGCCCGCAAGACGCTGCAGCCCACGGCGGAGTGAGGGGGCGGCGCCCTCACGCGTGCGGCACCACCGCCACCGGGCAGTCCGCGTGGTGCAGCATCCCGTGGGCCACCGAGCCGATGCGGGCCCCGACGGCCGTGCGGTGGGCCCGGCGGCCGACGACCATCAGCTGGGCCGTCCCGGCCACCGACAGCAGCACCTGGCTCGCGCTGCCCATCTCCACATGCTCCTCGACCGGCACGTCGGGGAAGCGTTCCCGCCACGGCCGGACCGCGGCGGCCAGGCCCTTCTTCTCGTACGGCTCCAGTCCCCCGGCCTCGTCGAGGAGCTTCAGCGAGCCCGGGCTGTAGGCGAAGACGGGCGGCAGGTTCCAGGCCCGTACGACCCGCACGGTCGCCCCGCGCGCGGCGGCCGTCTCGAAGGCGAAGCGCAGCGCTTCGGCGCTGTCCTCCGGGTCGCCCTGCTGGCCCACGACGACCTCCCGCCCGGCGGCCTCGGACGCGGGCTGGTCGCCGGCCCGGACGAGCACCACGGGCCGGGTGGTCGCGGCGATCACCTGCTGGCCGACGGAGCCGAGCAGGAACCCGACGATGCGGCCGTGCCCGCGCGAGCCGAGGACCAGCATCTCGGCGTCGGCCGCGGCGGCGACCAGGGTGTCGGCCACCGCGCCCTCGATGACATCGGTGGTCACCGCGAGATCCGGATGGTGTGCGGTGACGGTCCCTACGGCTTCGGTCACGGCGCCGTGCACCCACTCGGCCTGGCTGTCCGCGTCCCCGGCGATCCCCGCCTCGATCACCTCCTGGGAGTGGGCCCGCCAGGCGTGCACCACCCGGAGCGCCAGCCCGCGCCGCACCGCCTCCCTCGCCGCCCACGCCAGGGCGGCGAGGCTCTCCTGCGATCCGTCGACCCCTGCGGTGATCGGACGTGTCATCCTGCTGTCTCCCCTCGCCGAAAATCACTACGTGCTCATGATCAGTCTTCACTACACTGCCCGCATGTCACTGGAGTGGGAGCAGGTAATGGTGGACTCGGCCGATCCCGAGGCCCTGGGCCGCTGGTGGGCCGAGGCTCTCGGCTGGGTGGTGGTGAACGACGCACCCGACGAGTTCGAGATCCGGCCGGCCCCGGACCGGCTGCCGGGCCTGCTTTTCACGACGGTGCCGGAGCGCAAGACGATCAAGAACCGCCTCCACTTCGACTTCCGGCCCGACGACCAGGAGGCCGAGGTGGCCCGGCTGCTGGCGCTCGGCGCGCGGCACGCCGACGTCGGTCAGGGCGAGCAGTCGTGGGTGACGCTCGCCGACCCGGAGGGCAACGAGTTCTGCGTGCTGGGGGCCTTCAAGAGCTGATCCCCGTATCCGGGCACCGCGATGCGATCGAACATACGATGGGCGGAGGTCGGCGCGGCGCCCCGGGACGCCGTGCCGTGAGTCGACCGCCCGGTGTGGGGGACGTATGGCACAGGCCGCCGATACGGCGCGGACCGTCATCATGACCGTGGACGACGACCCGGGTGTCTCCCGGGCCGTGGCCCGGGACCTGAGGCGGCGGTACGGCGCGTCGTACCGGATCGTGCGGGCGGAGTCCGGCGCGTCCGCGCTGGACGCGCTGCGCGAGCTGAAGCTCCGCGGCGACCTCGTGGCCGTGATCCTGGCCGACTACCGGATGCCGCAGATGAACGGCATCGAGTTCCTCGAACAGGCCCTGGACGTCTACCCGGGCGCGCGGCGCGTGCTGCTGACCGCGTACGCGGACACGAACGCCGCGATCGACGCGATCAACGTCGTCGACCTCGACCACTACCTCCTGAAGCCGTGGGACCCGCCCGAGGAGAAGCTGTACCCGGTCCTCGACGATCTGCTCCAGGCGTGGCGGACCAGTGACTTCCGGGCGGTGCCCAGCACCAAGGTCGTGGGGCACCGGTGGTCGTCGCGCTCCTCGGACGTGCGGGAGTTCCTGGCCCGCAACCAGGTGCCGTACCGCTGGTACTCCTCCGACGAGCCGGAGGGGCGACGGCTGCTGGCCGCGGCCGGCGAGGACGGGATGCGGCTGCCGGTGGTGATCACGCCGGACGGGACACCGCTGGTCGAGCCGGAGGCCGTGGACCTCGCCGCCCGGGTCGGGCTGGCGACGACCCCGACGGCCGACTTCTACGACCTGGTCGTCATCGGCGGCGGCCCGGCCGGGCTCGGCGCGGCGGTCTACGGCGCCTCCGAGGGGCTGCGGACCGTGCTGGTGGAGCGGTCCGCGACCGGCGGGCAGGCGGGCCAGAGCTCACGCATCGAGAACTACCTGGGCTTCCCCGACGGCGTGTCGGGGGCGCAGCTCACCGACCGGGCCCGACGGCAGGCGTCGAAGTTCGGCGCCGAGATCCTGACCGCGCGCGAGGTGACGGCCCTGGAGGTCAACGGCGCCGCCCGGATCGTACGGTTCTCCGACGGCTCGGCGATCGCCGCGCACAGCGTCATCCTGGCCACCGGCGTGTCCTACCGGCAGCTGGCGGCGCCCGGCTGCGAGGACCTGACCGGCTGCGGCCTGTACTACGGGTCCGCCCTGACGGAGGCCCCTTCCTGCCAGGACCAGGACGTCTACATCGTCGGCGGCGCCAACTCCGCGGGGCAGGCAGCCATGTATCTGTCCCGGGGTGCCAAGTCGGTGACCCTGCTGGTGCGGGGGGAGTCGCTGTCGGCGTCGATGTCGCACTACCTGATCCAGCAGATCGAGGAGTCCCCCAACATCCAGGTCCGATCCCGTACGGTCGTCGAGGCCGCGCACGGCGACGGCCGCCTGGAGCGGCTGACCCTGCGGGACGTGGACAGCGGGCAGACTGAACTAGTCGACGCGCAGTGGGTGTTCGTGTTCATCGGCGCGGCGCCGCTGACCGACTGGCTGGACGGCACGGTGCTGCGGGACGAGCGCGGGTTCATCCTCGCCGGGCCCGACCTGAGCGCGGACGGCCGCCCGCCGGAGGGCTGGGAGCTGGACCGGCCGCCCTACCACCTGGAGACCAATGTGCCCGGCGTGTTCGTGGCGGGCGACGCCCGCTCCGAGTCCGCGAAGCGGGTCGCGTCCGCCGTCGGAGAGGGAGCCATGGCCGTGATGCTCGTCCACCGGTACCTGGAGCAGTCATGAGCGGGCGGTCGGCGCCGTGCGACCCGCAGGAGATCGGGGCGCTGTTCCTGTTCGAGAAGCTCACGCCCGAGCAGCTCGGCAGGCTGTGCAGCGAGGGCCGGGTGGAACGCTTCGAGCCCGGTCCCGTGTACACCGAGGGCGAACCCGCCACCTGCTTCTACGTGATGCTCGAGGGCTCGGTGGTGCTGTACCGCCGGGTCGGCGGCGACGACGTGGAGGTGACCCGGACCTCCCAGCGGGGGGTGTACGCGGGGTCGATGCAGGCGTACCTGGGCGACCGGGTGCGGCAGGTCTACAACAACTCCATGCGCGTCACGGAGCCGACGCGGTTCTTCGTGCTGCCCGCCGACACGTTCGCGGGCATCATGCAGGAGTGGTTCCCGATGGCGGTGCATCTGCTGGAGGGGCTGTTCTTCGGTTCGAAGAGCACCCAGCGGGCCATCGGGCAGCGTGAACGGCTGCTGGCGCTGGGCTCGTTGTCCGCCGGCCTCACGCACGAGCTGAACAACCCGGCCGCGGCGGCCGTACGGGCGACCGCGACGCTGCGGGAGCGGGTCGGCAAGATGCGCCACAAGCTGGCGGTGATCGCGCAGGGGTCGTACTCCCCCGAGGTCATGGCCCGTCTCGTCGACATCCAGGAGCGCACGGCCGAACGGGTCGCGAAGGCACCGGCGCTGAGTCCGCTGGAGGCCTCCGACCGGGAGGACGCCGTGACCGACTGGCTGGACGACCAGGGCATCCCGGAGGGCTGGCGGATCGCGCCCACCTTCGTCCAGGCCGGTCTCGACGTGGACTGGCTGGACCAGATCGCGGCGGCGGTGGACGAGGACATCCTGCCCAACGCGATCGGGTGGCTCAACTACACCGTCGAGACCGAGCTGCTGATGGACGAGATCAACGACTCGACCACCCGCATCTCGCACCTCGTGGACGCGGCGAAGCAGTACTCGCAGCTCGACCGGGCGCCCTTCCGACACGCCGACGTGCACGAACTCCTCGACTCGACCCTGCTGATGCTGTCGGGCAAGATCGGCAAGCAGATCGAGGTCGTCAAGGACTACGACCGTTCGCTGCCGAGGATCCCCGCGTACCCCGCGGAGCTCAACCAGGTGTGGACGAACCTCATCGACAACGCGGTCGCGGCGATGAACAGCGCGGGCGGGGAGGGAACGTTGACGGTGCGGACGGCTCCGGACCACGACCGGCTGCTGGTGGAGTTCCGTGACACGGGCGTCGGCATCCCGGCGGAGGACCGGGGGCGGATCTTCGATCCCTTCTTCACCACGAAGCCGGTGGGTGAGGGGACGGGGCTCGGGCTCGACATCTCCTGGCGGATCGTGGTCAACAAGCACCACGGGAGCATCCAGGTGGAGTCCGAGCCGGGGGACACGCGTTTCCAGGTACTGCTTCCGCTGACAGCGCTCGAGGAGGAGTCGGCATGAGTGGCGAGAACGGGATCGACCCGAGTGTGCCGCCGAGCGGCAGCGGCTGCGCGGAGTGTGATGCGGCCGGGGGGTGGTGGTTCCACCTACGGCGGTGTGCGCAGTGCGGGCACGTGGGGTGTTGTGACAGCTCGCCGGCGAAGCACGCGACGGGGCATTTCCGGGAGACCGGACATCCCCTGGTGCAGAGCTTCGAGCCGGGTGAGGACTGGTACTGGGACTATGCGACGAACGAGTTGTACGAGGGCGGGCCGGAGCTGGCCGGGCCGGTGAGTCATCCGGCCGATCAGCCCACGCCGGGGCCGGCGGGGCGGGTGCCCGGTGACTGGGCGAAGATTCTGCGCGCCTAGGAAGTCGAGGCTTTCCGACGCACGGCGGCCGCGCCTCGTCGGTGGTTGATCGCGCAGTTCCCCGCGCCCCCGAAAAAGAAGGTTGGTTCTGTGCAGCAGGCGTCATCGGCCACGCCCGTCGTCGGACGGGATGCCGAACTCACGCGACTCTCAGGTGTACTGGAGCGTGCGCGAGGCGGTGAGGCCAGGGCCGTGTTGATCGCCGGGGACGCCGGCGTCGGCAAGACCCGGGTGCTCGACGAGGTCGGGGGGCAGGCTGCCGCGACGGGCATGACCGTGGTCACCGGGCACTGCGTGGATCTCGGCGACGTCGGGCTGCCCTATCTGCCGTTCACCGAGATTCTCGGGGTGCTTGCCGCCGACGGGCGGTTCGCGGGCGCGCTCGCCGCCCATCCCGTGGTCGAGCGGCTGCTGGGAGCCGGATCCGACTCCGTGCGGGACGTGGACGGGCGGTTGCGGCTGTTCGAGGGGATGGCGGGACTGCTGGCCGAGGTCGCCGAGGTCGCGCCGCTGCTGCTCGTGCTGGAGGACCTGCACTGGGCGGACCAGTCGTCCCGGGACCTGCTGCGGTTCCTGCTCGGCCGGGGCGTGCTGCGGCACCGGCTGGCGGTGTTCGCCTCGTACCGGGCCGACGACCTGCACCGCCGGCATCTGCTGCGACCGCTGCTCGCCGAGCTGATACGGCTGCCCGTGGTCGAGCGGCTGGAGTTGCGGCCGCTGGCCGATTCCGATGTGGACCGGCTGGTGCGGGCTCTGGAGCCCGGGCCGCTGCTGGACGCCACGGTGCGCCGGATCGTGGAACGGGCCGAGGGGAACGCCTTCTACGCGGAGGAGTTGCTCGCCGCGACCGACACGGAGTCGGGCGGGGTGCCCAGTGGGCTCGCCGATGTGCTGCTGATCCGTTTCGAGCAGCTGCCCGAGACCGCGCAGCAGGTGCTGCGGACCGCCGCCGTCGCCGGTCGCCGAGTGGAGCACGACCTGCTGCGGGAGGCGGTGGGGCTGCCGGAGGCGGAGCTGGAGTCGGCGCTGCGGGAGGCGGTGGGGCGGCAGTTGCTGGTCGCCGGGGACGACGACACCTACTCCTTCCGGCACGCCCTCGCCCGCGAGGCCGTCTACGCCGATCTGCTGCCCGGGGAACGGGCGCGACTGCACGGCGCGTTCGCGCGGCTGCTCGCCGGGCGCGGGCATCTCGCCGAGAGTGCCGCCGAGCGCGCCCACCACTACCGGGAGAGCGACGACCTCGGCCGCAGGGGATCCACCGGGTGCGGTTCAGCCCGCCCGCCCATCGCGCCTGCTTGC
>NZ_JBEXSH010000085.1:0-17504 GCF_040613555.1 Streptomyces sp. NPDC006265 | reverse complement strand
GGTCCTCTCGGGTGTCGCGCGGCGGCATGGCGCTGCGGACGGAGGCCAGTGGGTGGCTCAGCGGGATCATGGCCGGGTGCACGCGCGCGGTGACGGAGGCCCCGTCCTCGGCCCGCTCGCAGATGGCGAGCAGTTTGATGGTGCAGCCCATCTCCTTCGCGGAGGCGAAGTCGGCCGCGGTCACCTCGGTCATGCCCTCGCGGTAGACGTCGTCGAGGCGCACGCGCGTGTGGAAGGAGATGCCGGCGAGGATCGCGGCCTTGGCGGCGGCGTCGAAGCCCTCGACGTCGGCGGTCGGGTCGGCCTCCGCGTACCCCAGGGCGGTGGCCTCGTCGAGGGCCTCCTGGTAGCCGGCGCCGGTGGAGTCCATCGCGTCGAGGATGAAGTTCGTCGTGCCGTTGACGATGCCCATCACCCGGTTGATCTTGTCGCCGGCGAGGGACTCGCGCAGCGGCCGGATCAGCGGGATGGCACCGGCGACGGCGGCCTCGTAGTAGAGGTCCTTGTCATGCTGCTCGGCGACGGCGTGCAGGGCGGCACCGTCCTGGGCGAGCAGCGCCTTGTTGGCCGAGACGACGGAGGCGCCGTGCTCGAAGGCGGTGGTGATGAGCCCGCGGGCGGGCTCGATGCCGCCGATGACCTCGATCACGACGTCGATGTCGCCGCGTTTGACGAGGGCGGTGGCGTCGGTGGTGACGAGCTCGGGGGCGATGCCCTCGCGCACCTTGTCGGGGCGCCGTACGGCCACGCCCGCGAGTTCCACGGGGGCACCGATCCGGGCCGTGAGGTCGTCGGCGTGCGTCGTCATGATGCGCGCCACCTCTGAGCCGACCACTCCACAGCCCAGCAGCGCCACCTTCAGCGGACGCGTACGCATCATCCGACCTCGTTTCCTCTTTACCGTCTACGGTGGAACCAGTCTCACTCACCGGACGGGAGTTTCTGCCCCCGGTCCGGATCGTGAGACGTCTATTTCATTTTCGCGGGGGCGGCAGACAGGAGATCTTCCGCCGCCCGCTTGCTTCGGCTTTCGGCCTTTTGTCATTCATCGGCCTTTTCTCATTCAGCCGACGTCGAGACGCAGCAGGTCCTCCTCCGTCTCGCGACGGACGATCGCCCGCGCCTCACCGCCGTCGACGGCGACGACCGGCGGGCGGAGCACGTGGTTGTAGTTGCTGGCCATCGACCGGCAGTACGCGCCGGTGGCCGGCACGGCGACGAGGTCACCCGGTGCCAGGTCCGACGGCAGGAACGCGTCCTTGACCACGATGTCCCCGCTCTCGCAGTGCTTGCCGACGACGCGGGCGAGCATCGGCTCCGCCTCGGAGGTGCGCGAGACCAGCGCAACGCTGTACTCCGCGTCGTACAGCGCGGTGCGGATGTTGTCCGACATGCCACCGTCGACGGACACGTAGGTGCGCAGCCCGTCGAGGGGCTTGACGGTGCCGACCTCGTAGAGCGTGAAGGCGGTCGGCCCGACGATGGCCCGCCCCGGCTCGACCGAGATACGAGGAGTACGCAGCTTCGCGGCCTCACACTCCCGCGTGACGATCTCGGTGAGCGCCTTGGCGATCTCGTGCGGCTCGCGGGGGTCGTCGTCGCTGGTGTACGCGATGCCGAGGCCGCCGCCGAGGTCGATCTCGGGCAGCTCGACGCCGTGCTCGTCGCGGACGGCCTTCAGGAGCGAGACGACCCGGTGGGCGGCGACCTCGAACCCGGACATGTCGAAAATCTGCGACCCGATGTGGCTGTGGATGCCGACGAGCTCGAGCCCGTCGAGCTGCAGGGCCCGGCGTACAGCCTCGGCGGCCTGCCCGCCGGCCAGCGGGATGCCGAACTTCTGGTCCTCGTGGGCCGTGGCGATGAACTCGTGGGTGTGGGCCTCGACGCCGACGGTGATGCGGATGAGGACCTTCTGCCGCTTTCCGAGGCTCTGCGCGATGTGGGCGACGCGGACGATCTCCTGGAATGAGTCGAGGACGATGTGCCCGACTCCGGCCCCGACGGCCCGGGTGATCTCGTCGACCGACTTGTTGTTGCCGTGGAAGGCGATGCGGTCGGCGGGCATGCCGGCGGAGAGGGCGGTGGCCAGCTCGCCGCCCGAGCAGACGTCGACGTTCAGCCCCTCCTCGTCGAGCCAGCGCACGACGGCGCGGGAGAGGAACGCCTTGCCGGCGTAGAAGACGTCGGCTTCGGCCCCGAAGGCGGTACGCCAGGCCCGCGCGCGGGCCCGGAAATCGGCCTCGTCCAGGACGTAGGCGGGGGTGCCGTACTCCTCGGCGAGCCGGGTGACGGGGATGCCACCGACAGTCACGACTCCGTCCTCGTCACGCGTCACGGTCTGGGCCCACACCTTGGGGTCCAGCGCGTTGAGGTCGGCGGGCGGAGCAGAGTAGTGGCCCTCGGGGAGGACATCGGCGTGACGGGGCCCGGCGGGGTGTGCGGAACGGCTCATGATCTGTTCGTGTCTCTCAGAGATGGTCGGGAGCGTCGATACCGAGCAGGGACAGGCCGCCGGCCAGCACCGTCCCGGCGGCTTCGGCGAGCGCGAGCCGGGCACGGTGGGCGGCCGAGGGTTTCTCCGCACCGCGGGGCAGCACGGCGGGGAGCAGGGGCATCGCCGCATCGGCGACGGTGACGAGGTGCCGGGCCAGGCGGTCGGGGGTGTGGTGCATGGCGGTGGCGGCGAGGACGCGGGGGTGATCGCCGAGTGCGGCGAGCAGCGCTTCCGCTTCGCTCACGGGACCGGGCTCGGGGTGGAAGCCGAGGTCGGCGGCGTTACGCAGGAGGGCCCGGGTGCGGGCGTGGGCGTACCGGACGCGGAAGAGGGGGTTGGTCTCCCGCTGGACGAGGTGGTCGCCGGGGATCCGGGGCCGGTCGTGGGCTGCGGGGTGCAGCAGCGCCCAGCGGGCGGCGTCCCGGCCGAGGGGAAGGGGGTCGGCGGGGGTGGGGACGGGGTGGACGGTGACGGACCGATCGGGGATGACACGTGGCCCCGGGGTGGCGATGTCCGCCCCGAGGACGGACTTCCACTCCGGGGCAGGCCGGCCGGTGCACGAGACACGGACGATGTCCCCCTGGCTGCGCGCAAGACGGGCCAGAACATCCGTGACCACCACGGCACGCACCTCGGCCCGGCAATAGATCTTGAGGGCGATCCCGCTGAACCCGTTCGTCGTGTGCCCGTAGCGCCGCCCGCGCCGCAGGATCTCGTCGACCAGGTCGCCGGAGGCGGTGCTGTGCAGGCTGACGTTGAGGAATCCGGGCCCGGTGACCACGACATCGGCGAACCGCTGCTCGTCGAGGAGCCGCGCACGAAGGATCTCGGCCACGTCACGCGGCGGCTGCCCTGCCGCGCGAGCCAGCTGGAGGGCGATGTTCGTGGCGTAGTCGCCACAGCCCCCGGGCCCCGGCGGAGTGACTACGGCCCGCTCCGGCACGATCACCCTGAGCTCACCCTCGTCGACAGCGCGGCGCACGGCGTGCAGCACGGTGCGGGAGAGCTCGACGGGGGTCACGGGACAAGCGTATGGGAGGAAGGGGGTGGGTATGCGAGCCGGTTTCGGTACGGTCCGGGATGTGGACGGGGCGGCGTTTGCGGGCCGGTCGGGGATGTGGTCGCGGCACATCTCGAGGGCCGGTCGGGGATGTGGACGCGGTGGCTCTTGAGGGCCGGTCGGGGAGGTGGACGCGGTGGCTCTTGAGGGCCTGCTGCAAGGGCTGGCGCTCGGGCCGCTCCCCTACGGCACGGCGGGTTGATCCACTTCCTTCACCGGGGCGCCATCGCCGCCGGCGTCGGGGCTGCCGCCGTGCTCCCGGCCCCCGCCCCGGGCCCGGGCCCGCTCGACCAACTGGCGCACCATCCGCACCAGTTCGGCCGGCTCGAAGGGTTTGGAGAGAAAGGCATCGACGCCGACTTCGAGCCCGGCCTCGATCTCGGGGTGGCTGCACGCGCTGACGATGGCGAGGGGCATGTCACGGGTACGGGGATCGGCCCGCAGCCGGGCGGCGGTCCTGAGCCCGTCCAGCCGGGGCATGACGACGTCGAGGGTCACGACATCGGGCCGCACCTGATGAACGACATCAAGACACTCGGCACCATCGGCCGCGGTCACGACCTCCAGCCCCTCCAGCTCGAGGTTGACCCTGATCAACTGCCGGATGACCTTGTTGTCGTCCACAACAAGCACCCGACCCGACACGCCTGGCACCACTCGAGAGTAGGTCGACCCCGGCCATCGCGTCCGGGTTTTCCCCACTTCCACCCCGCACGAGCGACTCACATCCCCGTCCCCGACAGCGAAAACCCGTTCATGACCACACCGAGGGAGCTGGTAGTGTTCTACCCGTCGCCGCGAGCAACGCGACGAACACGCCCCCGTAGCTCAGGGGATAGAGCAACGGCCTCCGGAGCCGTGTGCGCAGGTTCGAATCCTGCCGGGGGCACCTTGCATGAGGTGTCCAAAGACCCCGCCATCAGCGCTTTCGCTGGGACGGGGTCTTCGTGTGTGTGCAGGCGTCTGCGGCTCGGAGCGGCTGCATGTCAGGGGCCGTGGACTATTCGTGGACGGCGGCCGGCGACAACGCCCAGGTCAGCGGGCATTCCTCACGTCATGGTCCGAGCTTCCACGAGCGACCGCTGCACGTCACCCACCAGGCCCCGGAGACGCCCGGGCTGCACGCCCTCATGTTCCATCCACTCGTCGAGGCGAGGACGCAGGTGCCGCGCCATGCCCAGCCCGTGGCGACGCAGCACCGAGCGATTGATCGAGATCTCTGCCTGCACCTCTCTTCGGAGATCATCGGTCCAGCCCTGCGCCCGGTCGTCCTCTCCCAGAGGAGCCTTGAGAGTGGCCACCGCTTCATCGAGCACAGCGAGCAGGTCCATGGGCCCTCCGAACTCCACAACGCAGACGCACAGCAACAGGGAACAGGCCAGAACGCCGAAGGCCCCCACCCGCTCATTGAGCAGGTGGGAGCACAGTACCTTCGGCCGACCTCAGTCAGTTCTCTATTTCCTCCTGGTCATCACCCTCCCCGAGGAGCTCCGCGATCCGGCGGTTGGCCACGTCCTGGCGCCCGTCGAAGCACTTCGCGTACCGGCTCAACAGCACTTCGACGCTGTTGCCCGCCCGCTCCGCAACCTCGGTGGGGTCGACACCGGCATTGAGCCAGGAGGAGAGCGCGGCGTGCCTCAGGTCGTACGGTCGAGCGGCCAGCTGCGAGGCCACCTGTTCCGGCGTGAGCGCCAGGTGCCGGGCCTCGTCCCAGACGCGCCAGTACGTGGTGGAGGCGACCACTCCCCCACGTTCGTCGGCGAACAGCCGCCCGTCCTTGGCGGTGCCGAACTCCTCGATGTGGGCGAGGAGCATACGGACGAGGCGAGGCGGGATCGGGACGATGCGGGTTTCATTCGCGGGGCGATTCTTGAGGCCGCGGTTGTCGTGAACCTCCCCGGTCCCGGTCCAGCGCTTCCCCACGGTCGGGCGGGTCTTCTCCAGGATCAGCGAACCGCACCCGGTCTCCGGCAGCGTGCAGTCCGGACGACGCAGCGCCACAGCTTCCGCCGGCCGAAGCCCACCGAAGTACATGCAGGCGAAGAACGCGACCAGGCGCCGCCACGGGCTCTGCGGTAGCCGCCGACGTACGAGACAGCACCAAGGAGCTCAGCAGCCTGCCGGGGGTTCACCACAACCCGGCGGTCTACTTCCTTGGTCACCTTGGGCAGCTTCCACTTCACCAGCGCGACCGGGTTCTCCGGGAGCTCCCCAAGCTCGACCGCGTAAGCGAGGGCGTTGAAAAGGACAGCCCGCTTGCGCCGCACCGTCTCGGCAGCCGCCGGGGCACCTGAAAGGGTGAGCTTGAGCGAGTCGAGGACGCGGTGGATGTCCGCCGGATTCTTGAGCGTCGCCAGCGGCAGCGAGGCTTTGGCCACCCAGCGAAGGGCGTTCGCGATGTCCACTGGCGGAGCGTCTTCGTCCTCGGCCTGTACGACGAAGGCCCAGCCGCGTAAGGCGCGCCGCAACACATCGTCTGCCGGTCGACCGGACCGATCGCCCAGGAGCTGAGTCGTGACGAGCGTCATCGCCTCGTTCAGGCTGTCGCGGGAGTTCGGAGCCGCGTGCGGCCACTTAACGGCCACATAGGAGCGTGCGAAGTCGTACCAGGTGAGAGAGGGCTTCGCAGCCGCCATGGAGTCCGGCAGACCGGTTTCGGTGTCGAACGCTTCTCCCTTCTGAATGGCTCCGAGCAGTTTCGCCCTGAAGTTGTCGGCAAGCGCCTTGGTCCGGAAGGTCTCGGAGAACGGCGACGCGTCACCGACTTTCCACCGCACGTCATACGACGGTGTCTTGTACGGCCGCTTGCGGATGCCCCACACCCGCACGTCGTGCGACTTCACGCCACCTCCCAAAGGCCGTGCAGCCAAGCGGTGAAGTCGCTTCGCCACACGCGGAGTTCGCCGTTCGGGAGCTTGATTGCTTCAGGGGCATGACCCAGTTCACGCCAGCGGTAGAACGTCCGGCGAGAAACGCCGCCCAGCTCGTCCAGGACTTGGCGAACGCCCAGCGCCATCTTGGCGGAGGCTTCGTCGTTCACGCGGTGGCAGACAGACCCGGCCAGTCAGCTGAGCGCGGAGCATGGTCGCCCCCTTGCCCAGCTCGGCGCCGAAGCGCTGCCCACACACATCCAGGACGGATCTTGGGACATCGCCGCAGGTGCTGCCCCGAGTACGAGGACCTTGAGCCTCATAGCGTTGCAGGCAAGGCCCGAGAGATGGGCAGACGGGTTGGCCCCCTGGCCAACCCCTGCCTGTCTACCTGCGTATATCGATCTTCTGCGTGCAGGGGGCACATTGAGGGGCTCGGTGGATCGCGGTAGATGTCCGGTGTGCAGGCGCCGTTAGCCGACGCCGCCCGGGGAGTGGAGTTCGCGACCCCGCCCGTCGTGGCGGACAGACGAGGGAGCAGCCCGGTGTTTGGCTTGCCGGGCCGGTCGCTCTCCGCGATCGCGCCCGACGACCAGGAGGGACATCATGGCGGCACCGCGCGAGGTGGACGAGGCAAAGGTCGAAGCCTTCATGGAGAAGGTCCTCGGGGACCTCAGTGGAACGATGGCGGTCGGTCTGTGCCACCTGGGCGACCGGCTGGGCTTGTTCAAGGCCCTCGCCGCCCATGGTCCCGCAGACAGCCAGGAACTCGCTGACCGTCTGGATCTCAATGAGCGCTACGTACGCGAGTGGCTGCGGGGGCTCACCGCCGCAGGCTATCTGGAGGAGCCGGTGTCCGGGCGCTTCTCCCTGCCCGCCGAGCACGCCCCGGCTCTGGCTGACGAATCGGGGCCCATGTTCCTCGGCGGCGTCTACCAGATGATGCCCGCCGCCTTCGCGCCGTATGAACGATTGTGCGAGGTGTTCCGGAGCGGGGGCGGCGTACCGCAGAGCGGCTACCCGGACACGCTGTGGGACGGCATGAGCCGTTTCACCGGCAGCTGGTTCGAGAGCGTGATGGTCGACGACTGGCTCAGTACCTTTCCCCACGTCATCGAGAAGTTGGAACGGGGCATCGACGTCGCGGACGTCGGATGCGGCGCGGGCCGTGCCCTGATCGTGCTCGCCGAGGCGTTTCCCCGCTCGCGTTTCACCGGTTTCGACAACTTTCCGGGCCAGGTGGAACGCGCCCGGAAGAACGTGGAGAAGGCCGGGGTCGCCGACCGTGTGACCTTCGAGACGATCGATGCCACCCAGGGGCTTCCCGGGCGCTACGACCTCATCACCACCTTCGACGTCATCCATGACGCGGCTGAACCGAAGCAGCTTCTGTCCGCCATCAGGGCCGCCGTCAAGGACGACGGCGACTACCTGATGCTCGAGGCCAACTGCCAGGACCGCCCCGAGGACAACGTGGGTCCCGTCGCAACGATGCTCTACGGGTTCAGCATGTTCTATTGCATGACCACGTCCCTGGCGAACGACGGAGCCGCCCTCGGCACATGCGGTATGCCCGAAGCAGCCGTACGCAGTCTGTGCGCCGAGGCAGGCTTCAGCGACGTGACCCGCTCCCCAGCGGACGACCCCTTCAACGTCCTGTACGACATCAAGCCATAAGCCCGGACTGGCGCGGACGGAAGGGCGACTGGCCCGGGGAACCATCCGTCAGACCCGCCCCGCCGGCGCGCACCCGCTACCGATCACGGCCATGCACCCGGCGGCCTGCTGCGCCTGGCCGCGCCCCCGTTCGCCCGCCAGGTCCGCTCCTCCCTGACCAAGGACCTGCGCGACCTCGAACGCAGGCTCACCGAGCAGCGAGGAGGCGCCTGATGGCGTACGACGAGGGACTGGCCGAGCGGATCCGCGCACGGCTCGGCGCGGATCCCAGGATCGCCGAGAAGCGCATGTTCGGTGGTATCGCCTTCCTGTTCCAGGGCAACATGGCCGTCGGCGTGACCGGCGACGACCTCATGGTCCGCGTCGGCCCGGACGCCACCGCCGCGGCCCTCGCCCGGCCGGGTGCGCGGGTCTTCGACATGACCGGCCGCCCGATGCGCGGCTGGGTCGTCATCGCGGGCGGAGCCGTCGCGGAGGACGACGCCCTGAGTGCGTGGGTAGAAGAGGGACACGCCTTCGCCGCGAGCCTGCCGCCCAAGTAGCAGCCCTGTCGCCGCGCTGGCCTCCTGCTGACGCACTCATTCAGCGAGGTCGCTCGGCCGCGAGACGGCGGAGTCGCGCAGCGATTGACTCACCCAGTTGAAAGCCAGACCACGCATGTCTATGCCGCCGCCCCGTCGGCGATCGAGTCCAGGGCGGCGGTTACCGTCTTCCGCAGTGTCGTAGCGTCGGCACCGGCGCGGGAGCGCACGTCGACGCCAAAGGCAACCATGCATCCCCAGCGGGCGTACTCGCCCGAGCAGCGCGCCTCGATCAGTCCGCCGAAGAACTCGGAGACGGCCGGCAGGCCCCGCTCGTCCTCGGCCGGGCGCCGGAACATCGGCTGGGACCGCTGCTCCAGGTAACGATGCAGCGCGGCGAGGTAGAGCTTTTACTTGCCGCCGAACGTGGCGTACCGGCTGGAACGGTTGAGCCCGGTCACGGTCACCACGTCCTGGACCCCGGTCGAGGCCACACCCTGCCGCCAGAAACAGCCGCACCACGGTCTCCAGGGTGGCGTCCGGATCGAAGTGGGCATCCGGGCTCCTGGCGGGTCTTCGCCCCGCGCTGCGGACAGCGTCCCGATCCCAGTTCTCAGCAGTCTCCTGGTGCACGGCCCCCTGCACCAGGTGGTTCCCGGTGCAGAGGGCCGTTCCAGGCGCGTGCAGCCCGTCCGGACGTTACCCGGGGCGGGGCAGAAACGTCACACAGTGGCCCCCTTTCGCTTGGCCGTCCTTGCCCGGCGCACCGTGCGTACGGCGAGGAGGCCGCCGCCCGCAGCCACGACTGCGGCCACGGCGAATGCGAACGTGGTGTGGCTCAGCCCCAGGATCGTGTCGTCCCCGCCCGTATCCGGTTTCGGCAGGCTCAGGCCCTGGCAGGCGGACGGAACCGCGACCGGCTCGGCGCCATCGACCACTTGGAACTGGAACGCGCTGGTCTGCGTGTCGCCGTCGGCGGAGGTGACGGTGTAGGACACAGTGCTGACCCCCGCGCGCAGCGGGGTGACGGCGGCGCAGACGACGGAGCCGTCGGCCACGGCGGGCTGCCCGACGGGCACCGCGGCGCCGTCGGGACCGGTCATGTCGATCGTCGGTGTGGTGCCGGACTTCAGCCGGCTGAAGGTCAGCGCGATGACGTCGGCACCGGGTGCGACCTTGGCGCCGGGTCCCGGTGTCGCGTCTTTCAGCGCGGTGTGGGCGTATGCGGGGGTGCCGCCGAGGAACAGCAGCACGCACAGGCATCCCAGCAGGACGGCCGGCGCCCTCAGAAGTCGAAGTCCGCGCATGCGATCCGGTTGTCCATCGCTTCCATGGGGTGGACGACGACCGCCACCGCCTCCTTGCCCGTCTTGCGGTCGTTGTTCACCGTGGTCATACCCATGCCGGACTTGTCGGCGGTGAACATCAGGTGCACCTCGTTCGGCGGGGTGGCCGGGCCGCCCTTGTCGAACTGGAAGTGCTCCCCGCCGCCCTTGGTGGCGCACGGCTGGCCGTGCAGATGCGACATGTACTGCTCGCCGGGCTTCAGGCCGGTCAGGGACACCGTCACCGTGGTGCCCTTCGGGCCCTGCGCCAGCGAGGCCGTGCCCTTGACGTCGTCCATGCCGGGCGGGCGGGTGTCGAGCAGCTTGAAGGTGCCCTTGACCACCTCGGCGCCGGGGATCTTGTCGGCGGGGGTGGCCGACGGGTCTCCCATCGCCGTCCCCTCCATGTCGTCCATACCGGCGGAGGGTGAGGAGGAGTCGGCGGCCGCCGAGTTCGCGGACGCGCTGTCGGAAGAGCCGCTGCCGCAGCCGGACAGCAGCAGGGCCGTGGCCGTCAGACCGGCGCAGCAGGCGGCGAGACGGGTGCGCGAGCGACGCGAACCCGCCTCCCCGTCCCGTCCGGACGTCACCGGCCGCACCGTTGACTCGGTGTCAGGCGGGTGTGAGTGGCCGGATGTGTGGTGGTGGTGCTTGAACATGGAGCTCCCGATCGATGAAGCAGGCCGGCTCCGCCGCGACGCCGCGGCACCCCGCAGGCGACCGCGCGCCAGGACAGACGGCGCGGCGGCGGACACAGCCCGGGCCGAAGAGAACACGCCGACATGCGTACGGGCACGCCGGCCAGCTGCCTGTCCCCCGGCTCGGCCACCGCCGGTTCGGGCCGGTTTCAGCGCCGTGCGGCAAGCAGCGGGACGGGAGACGGGCGATGTGCGCAGGGGTGGTGGCCCTGCGGCGGCCCTCTGCGGACGACCGCGTGCCTCAGCGGGGAAGGGGTCGGCCGCGTGTCCTGCGCGACGCCCTCGGCGGTACGGCACGGCGGCGACGCACGCCGGGCCTCCGTCCGCAGCAGCACGCGGCAGACCCTGCGCAGCGGGGCGAACAGGACGGCGGCCAGAGCCCGGCCGATCCGGTGGACCGCGGCCTCGCCCCGCCACAGCCACACGCCGCACACGACGGCGGCGAGCAGGTGTGCCAGGAGCATCCCGGCGGAGGCCGCGTGCGTCACGGCGGACAACAACGGTGCGCCAGAGGGCGCCTCCAGCACCGGGGCGTGCATCCCGGGGTGGTGCATGCCCATGCCGGAGTGAGAGAACGCCATTCCGTGCGTGCCGGAGGGCCGCTCCCCGATCGGGACGCCGACGGCGGTTGATGACCGGACCAGCTGGTGGGTGAGGCTGAACAGCAGGTGCAGCAGCCCCTGTGCGACCACGGTGGCCCCGATGATCGTCACGGCGCGACGTTCTCGGCCGGTCAGCCGCCACGCTCCCGAGGCCGTCACGGCGAACGCGACGCCCACCGCCCACCAGGGCAGGACGTCGTCAGCCATCAGGGCATGGCCCAGTGCGGTCGTCATGGCGCATACGGCCGCGAACATCGCGGTCCGCACCAGACGCAGGGCGGTGGCACCCTGCGTGACACCTGTCATGCGGCGGCCACGACTCGCTCCGCCGCCAGGGCGGTGCATGCGGGGCATCGGGCAACTCCTCAAGACCGGCACGTACGTCGTTGATTACGGACCGCTGCACGACAGCGTTCACGCAGGTACGGAACCGCGGACCGCCTTCATCCCCAGCGATCCCTGCCCCGACCTCAGTGGATGATCTTCACCCCCTTCTCCACGGTGACCTGGTCGATGTCCGAGGTACGGACGGTGACCCGCATCGTCCATGTCCCGGCGGCCGGGAGGTTGAGGGTGTCGCTGCCCCAGTAGCCGCTCTGGTCGGCGAGTTCGGCGTCCAGCGGGCCGATGTCCTTGTCGGAATGGGTGAAGCTCAGCCGCAGTTCGGGGATGGCGAGGAGGCTGCCGTCCGCGGCGTAGACGGTGGCTTCCACCACGTTCCGGCCGACCCGGCCCGGCTCCAGGATGACCTGTACCTTGCCGCGTCCGGTGCGGCCCGTGCCGCCCGTGTCGAACGGCACCGTCGTCAAGTTCACGTCGGGCCGGCCGGGCACCTTGGAGGCCGCCACGGTCTCGGCGTCGGCCCGCCCTGGTTGACTGCCCGTCAGGACGGTGGTCACCGCGAGCACCACGACGCCGATCACCACCTCCGCCATCACGGACCTGCGCAAACCGCGTCGCTGCTCCTCGGGGCCGGGATCGGCCGAGTCGGGCCCCGAGGTGGGCGAGGTCGTCCGGTCGGGCGCAGGGCTCTGGTCGCCGCCCACGGTGACCAGCACCGGTTCCTCCGCCGGCCCGCGCAGCAGCCGCTCGGTCCAGTTCCGGGAGTACGACGCCGCCACCAGCATGAGGACCACGGTGGCGGCCTTCAGGGCCAGCGTCCTGCCGTAGGGGGTGGCGAACGCCTCCCAGGAGCCGAGCCCGCGCCAGGACTGGTAGACGCCGGTGGCCGCCAGCACGGCCACCGAGGCCAGGGCAAGCCGGGAGAAGCGGGCCAGGGCGGCCGGCGGGAGCGGTTCGTCGGCCGGTGCCCGCAACAGAGCGACCAGCAGCGCGGTCAGACCGCCGAGCCAGACCGACATGGCGAGCAGGTGCAGCACGGAGGAGGCCATCGCCACGGGTACCTGGATGCCGGTGGAGGCGTGCTCGGACGCCGCCCATGTCCCGGCCAGGCCCAGGGCGAGTACGGCCGCGACCGTACGCCGATCGACCCGCCCCTCGTACCGCCCGCGCTTGAGGAGCCAGGCCACCAGCAGGAGCAGGGCCAGGCGGGCCAGCAGCGCGATGCCCGGCCGGCTGCCCACCGTGCCGCGCAGCAGCCGCGGGTCGAACACCCCGGCCGGTCCGCCCCCGCTCTCATACGACCCGCGCACCAGCAACAACGCCATGGTCGACAGCGCCAGCGTCCACCAACCGGTCAGGAACAGCCTGCGCACTCCTCGTACGGACGCTGACCCGGGCCAGCAGACCAGCGCGAAGACGGCGATGCCGATCAGCAGGGCCAGACCGGCATAGGCGAGGTAGCGCCCGGTGCCGTAGAGCAGGTCGACGACGGAGTCCACAGCCGGCTCGGCAGTGGACTCGGCCCGGGCCTGCGAGGGCGCGCCGACGGAGAAGAGGAAGCCACCGGACACGGCGTGGCTGTCCGCCGAGATCACTCGCCAGGAGACGGTGTACGTGCCCTCCTTCAGGCCACCGGTCAGCCGCACCCGGGCCGTGTCCGCCTTGCCGTCCGCGTGCGCGGGGTCGCCCGCGGTCACCGGGCGGCCACCGGGATCGATGACCCGCACCGAGTCCTCGGCGAGGGCGACGGACTCGTTGAAGGTGACCGTGATCTGTTTGGGCGCCGTCTTCAGCACCGTGTCCCCGCGCGGGTCGCTGCCGGTCAGTACCGCGTGCGCCGACGCAGGTGCCGCGCTGCCGAGCAGGGCACCGGCGAGCACGGCGACCACCACCAGCAGAGCCCTGACCGCGTGCCCACCTTGCTTCACGTGTCGTCGTGCCACGTCATGACTCCGGGTCGGCTGTCGGGGTCTCGGATGCTCCGGAGGCGCGCCGCCTGGCCAGCCACCACGCGCCGGCGCCCAGCACGAGCAGCCCGGCGACCACCGAGCCTGCCACCGGTCCGGCGGACGACCCGTCCTCCTGAGCGGCGGCCGCCTTCCCGGCGGCGGGCCGAGCGTCCTTCGTCTCCGTGGGTGCGCTGCTGGTGGCGGGGCTCGGGCCGGAGGAGTCCGCACCCGGTGACGCAGGCTTCAGCTGTAGCACGGGGGCGGGCTGTTCGGGCTCCACGTCGCCGCCCGGCAGCTCGATCCAGCGGACGACCTCGCCGTCGCTGTAGGTCTCGAGAGTCTTGAACACGAGCCGGCCGGTGTCCGGCAACTGCCGGACCCTGACTTTGTATTGCGCATCGACTCCGGTCTTGAGGGCAGGCCCCGCGACGGTGTAGCCGTCTGCGGTGGTCTTCAGCTTCCAGCCCTCGGGCGCGTCGGCGAGTGTGACATCGCCGGACGCGATGCCGCCGGGCAGGACGACGCGCAGTCCGGCGAATCCGGCGGTGTCGGACTCGGCCTCGGAGACGAAGGTGAGGGTGGCATTCTCGGCCAGGGCCCGCGGGGTGTCGGCCTCGACCCCCGCGTGGGCGGACGCCGGAGCGGCCAGAAAAAGCGCGGCCGTCAGCGCGGCGGCGCAGGTGAGGGTGATACGGCCTGCCGTGCGGGCAGCGGTGTGCACGGACACAGGGATGCTCCTTGCGGTGACGGCCGGGCAGCCCAAGGGGACCGCCCGGGCGAGGGACGACGCGGGACGTGGACGTGTCCCGGCGGTCCCCGGCGCACCAGCGCGTGCCCCAACAGATGAGTCCATGCCCGCGTGACAGGCGCCGAGTATCCGGTGAGAGACACGGCGGGCAAGGGGCGGACCTGAACGCCGCCCCGCAGCGAGCGGACCCAGGCGGCGACGGCTGCAGCGATGCCGCGTACCGCGCGGGTCGTGGCCAGAGCGGCCGCCACGGCGGCGTCGGCGCTGTGCAGCAGCCAGGCCACCGCCGGCGCGGCCAGCACGTGGATGGCCGCCATCGCGGCACAGACGTGCTGCCAGGTATGACCCCCCAGCGCGTCCATCACCGCAGCACCGCGGATGCCGTCAGTGCCGTGGGCGGCCTGGGCAGTCCCGTCCGAATCCGGCTCACCCGCGATCGTCAGCATCAGATGCAGCACGCTCTGCACGGCAAGGCCACATCCGACGACGACAGGCAACGACAACCGCCGACGGGCGACCGGCCAGACGACGGCGAACTGCGCCCCCGCCACCAGCAACACGAACCGCCACGGCACCGCTTGCTCAGTGACAGCACTGTGCCCCAGAGCGGCGAGGACGCTGCCGGCCAGGGCGAACACCCCGGCTCTGGCACAGACTGAGCGACGGCTCGCCCCCGACCGACCGGGGCGGCCGTCGGAGGACCTCACGTGCCCACCCTGGATGATCGCCTCTCCCTCCGCCGCGGCAGACCTCCGTCAGCACCAGCCCGCCGCATCACAGGCGGCAGACGTCGGTGGTGTGTCACACATCCGCGCGGCTAGAGGGAATACGCAAACGTCACCGGCTGCGTTCACCTGCCGGTGCGGGGATTGTCCACGGCTCGCGCCGACATGGGAACAACGGGCCGCTCGTCCGATCAGCGATCAACCGGCCCAGCAGTGATGCCGTCAGCTCACTCACCGGAACCACGCCTTGTCCGGCCTCACCGGCTTCCGCACGCGCACCTGCCGGCGCGGGATGTCCACGTCCTCGACGTCCGCTCCCAGCCAGTCCGCCACCGGGCCCTGCCGTCCCGCAACGCCGACCACAGCGCCCGGTGAGCCCACGAGGTCGCCTCGTCTGCCACCAGTTCCTCCAACCGCGCCCGGCTCACCCTCGCGACTCCCGCCGAAATGCCCCCGCTCTTCCCGCTGCAGCGATCGCCTGGTCTGGCTCTCACAGGTGCCGGCCCTCATGCCGCTTCCGGTTCCGGCCGCTGGTCGTGGGCGTCGGGAGCCCTTCCACGCGCTGGTTGTCGGTCGACCGCCGGTCGTGGAGGCACATGGGTACGGGCGCGGCAGGACGTCGACGCCGTTGCCGGCCCGCCGGGCGACCTCGGCCGGATCCGTGCGCGCACAGCCACGTGGACGACGCCGAGTGCGTCAGGTCATACGGCCGTTCGCGAGCGAGGTGCTGGTGAGCGCGGGCGGCAGGGCGAGGCCACGGACTTCGTGCCGGACGCGGTGGCAGGTGGTGCGGGTGAGGATGCGGCCGCGTCCGCGTCCGCTGAAGAAGAGCCGGCCATCTGTGGCCGGGCCGAGGTTAGTGACGTGCTCGCGCCACAGGGCCACCAGGTACGGCGGCAGAGGCACCGCCCTGGTGTCGTCGGGGCGATGGAGACCGCGGTCAAGGAGTTCGTCGATGCGCAGGGAATCGAACTGGACACTGAGCAGCCCGCATGGCGCCCCCATGGCACACATGGCCCACCGTCGCGCCTCATCTGCTCATGGGGCTCTCGAACGGGACGAAGGCGTCGTCCTTCCGCATCACACAGCGCCCGGATGACGAAGCCCGAGATGGCGATCATGGTGATCGACCAGACCGGATAGTAGGGCAGGGAACGGAAGTTGGAGATGATGAAGAGGCCCGCGATGCCGACGCCGAGGACGCGGGCCCAGGTCGACGCCATGAACAGGCCGAAGCTGACGGCGAAGGCGAGTACGCCCAGGGCGAGGTGGATCCATCCCCGGGCGGTGAGGTTGAACTCGAAGACGTAGTTCCGCGCCGAGACGAATATGTCGTCGTCCGCGATCTCCGCGATGCCGCGCATGATGTCGAGAATGCCGCCGATCATGAGCATGATGGCCGCGAAGACGGTTACGCCGGTGGCCCATTCCCGCAGGGGCGTGCGGAGGCTTCCCGGGTGCGTGGTGGTCATGCCGGCCTCGTCGTTCCCCTCCTCGTCCGGTGAGGTGTGGCCGCCCGCCGGGGCCGTGCCGGTCTCAGCGCGCCCACGGCAAGACGAGGAGGGCCTCACCCGGGACGGGTGAGGCTCGACGAGGCGGAAAGCGCCACTTTCGCCCCATGCGCACCATTGTTCTACCGTGGAGGGGAACGACGCTGCTCATCCCCTCACCGATCATCGAGGTAACGGTCATGACGGAGACCACTCAGCGCAGTAATGCAGCGGGCAGGCAGGACGGGGCGCCATCGCAGGGCGGCAAGGGCGCTCCGGGCACCCGCGGAAACACCACCATCGCGGACACGGTCGTCGCGAAGATCGCGGGCATGGCGGCCCGGGAGATTCCCGAGGTGCACAACCTCGGCGGAGGAATGACCAGGGCCTTCGGGGCTGTGCGTCAGCGGGTGCCGGGCGGCGGCAGCGGGGTCACCCAGGGGGTGAAGGTGGAGGTCGGCGAACGCCAGGCCGCCGTCGATCTCGACGTGGTCGTCGAGTACGGCGCCGCCATCGCCGACACCGCCGCGGATGTCCGGACCAACGTCATCAACGCCGTGGAGCGGATGACCGGCCTGGAGGTCGTGGAGGTCAACATCGCCGTCGACGACGTCCATCTGCCGGACGAGGAAGAGGACGAGTCCGAACAGCAGGAGGGCAGGCGGGTGGCCTGACCCGAGGGGTCTACTTGCCTCAGCAGGACTCGGCCATGGGGCGGCGGCGGGCAGGGGGCGGGCTGGTGCCCTCCGTCCTCCCCATCCCCCTTGGGGGTGGAGGGCACCCTCGAGGGGCGCCGGCCCTCCCGCCGGTCCGGCCGGTCCGTGTCAGTGCAGGGCTTCCCACCCGTCCGTCTCAGGCCGAGCGCTTGCGGGACGTCGACTTCTTCGCCGGCGTCTTCTTCGCGGTGCTCTTCGACGCCGTCTTCTTGGCAGTCCCCTGGCCCTGGCCCGACTTGGCCGTCGACTTCTTCGCCGCCGTGGTCTTCTTGGCCGCCGTCTTC
>NZ_JBEXSH010000084.1:4667-17620 GCF_040613555.1 Streptomyces sp. NPDC006265 | reverse complement strand
GCCCACCCGTACGACACCGCCCAGGGGCCAAGGAGTCCCGGCCGTCACCGCGTCATCGTTCAGCCGGACACCGGCGCCGGCCTCCGGGGTGAGGGTGACGTTGCCCTGGAGGTCGATGGTCAGCCGGAGGGCGACCGCCGGCAGCGAGGCGTCCGGCAGGGGGAGCGAACAGGTCGGCGCCGATCCGGCGGTTGCCGCGCCGACGCCCAGCCGGACCACGCGCCCCGCGCCGGGACCGCCCGCCACGCGCAGTTCGTACTGCCCGACCGGCTCGCCCTTGCGCAGCAGCGGGCCTATCGAGGGGTCGACGGAGACGCGCATGCCGTCCCGCAGGACGCCGGCCGCCGGTGTCGCGGGGTCGCACAGCTCACCGTCTGCCCACAGCACCGGCGCCCCGGCGACCGCCGTTCCGTAACCGGGCAGCGAGGACAGTGAGGTCCCGGGCATCGCCACGACGTTCTCCGACCCGCCACCTGGCGGGTCGATGCTTTGTCCGACGGCGTGCGCCAACACCTCCGCGACATCGCCTGCCGTGGCGGTGTCGTCGGTGGTGATGACGACGTCCTCCGGCTCACCGCCTTCGCGTACGACCGTGACCAGCATCCGCATGATGGTCGTCCTCCCCGTCGGCCCCTGTGGCCACGTTCGTCAACTTCAGCTAACGGAGACTATGGCAGTCCCCGGCATCGCGCCCCGGCGCCCCGGCCTCACACCGCCGGCATCGCGTAGATCTCCGGTCCGTTCGTCACCAACAGTCGGTTTCCTGCCGTCGCGATCTGCCACGGGGCGCCGGAGTCGTTGTCGTCCGTCCAGGTCCAGCGCACTGTGCCGGTCTTGGCTTCGAGGGCGATGACGCCTCCCGACAAGGGCCCGGCGGCGCAGTACAGCGTCGTGCCGACCCTCACGAACGTCCCCGGCCCGCCACGGTTCTGGTCCTCGCAGAGCCAGATCCGCCGGTGCGTCTTGACGTCGACGGCCCAGATGCCGCGGTCGTAGTCGCTGATGTAGAGCACACCGTCGATGACGGCCGGGTTGTTGAAGCCGCGGCGGCCTTCGGGGGAGAGCGTCCAGCGGGTGCTGCCGGTCTCCGCGTCGACGGCTGTCAGCTTCTCGCCGGGCAGGAAGACGAGGCCGTTCGCGACCGTGGGCTGCCAGGCCCAGTCGTCGCCGATCTTCTGCGTCCACAACTGGTCGCCGGTCGCGGTGTCGCGCACGGTGAGGTTCTGGTTGGAGTCCGCGTAGACGAGGTACTTGCCGGAGACGGTGCCCTGGACGTCATAGTCCCGCGTGCCCCAGTCGCGGTGCTGCAACCACACCTTCTTCCCGGTGCTGTGGCTGATCGCGGCGATGGCGGTGCGGTAGTCGGTGGCGCTCTGGGCCTGTGCGTAGTCGGTCGCCGTGACGTACACGTTCTTTTCGTCGATGGCGATGGTGCTCTCGATGCCGAGTTTCTTGCCGAGACGGCTGCGCCACACCTCCTCGCCGGTCTTCACGTCCCGGGCGACGAGGACTCCTTCGACGCCGCTGTCGGTGAGGAACACCTTGCCGTCGTGGAACAGAAGCGGGGAACCGGGGGCGCAGACATCGGGCTTCGACCAGCGGGTTTCACCGGTCTTCACGTCGTACGCCACCAGAGGGTCGCCGCTGATCAAGAGCAGGCCGTCATGGATGAGGAGGGGTACGTCGGTGGTGGTGCTGTCCTCCGCCGCCGTCTCGTGCCACAGGGGTTGGGGGGCGACTCCCGCCGGCGGGGTGGTGAAGTTCTCCCCGGCGGGCTGGGCGGAACCGGCGCCGTTCGTGCCGCTCGCCCCGTCCGTGGTGTCGTCGCTCCGGCCGAGCCACCAGGCGGTGCCGCCGCCCGCCAGTGCCACGGCGGCGGCACCGCCGAGCGCGAGACCGAGAACGCGGCGGCGGGAAGGGGCGGCGGAGGTGGTGGCAACGGTGGAGGCCGGACCCGAGGCACCGGGGTGTCCTTGAACACCGTGGCCGGGCGGGGGCGTCCCGTACCCGGGGGTGGGGAGCCCGCCCGGCGGTGTGGCGTAGCCGGGGGCCGGTGTCTGCTGGGCGGCGGCCGCGGGGGCGCCGCTGTATCCCGGAGTCTGCGGATACCCGTAGCCCGGGGTCGGTGTGCCCGGTGACTGCGGTGTCCCGGCCGTCATCGCCGGTGCGGGCCCGAAGGACGCGGCGGCCGCGGGCTGCGGCTGGTGCGGTGCCTCCAGGTCCAGGATGCCGGCCGCATGTGTGGCGATCGTCGAGGAGACCGCCGACGGCAGCCAGTCGCTGAGGACGTCCTCGACCCCCTGTGGGGCGAGCGCCGCCACGATGTCGGCCGGTGCCGGCCGTTGCGCCGGGTCCTTCGCGAGGCATGCGCGGACGAGGCCCAGCAGTTGCTGCGGTACGCCCTCGACGTCGGGTTCACCGTGCACGACCTGATACAGCAGCGAGGCGTGCGAGGCGGTTCCATGGCCGAAGGTGCTCCGGCCGGTCGCGGCGAACGCGAGTACGGCGCCCAACGAGAAGACATCACTCGCCGTACCGATGTTCTCGCCCAGCGCCTGCTCCGGTGACATGTAGCCGGGAGAGCCGACCACGACTCCCGTCTGTGTCATACGGTTTCCGTCCACGGCGCGCGCGATGCCGAAGTCGATGACGCGCGGACCGTCCGCCGCCAGCAGGACGTTCGACGGCTTCATGTCGCGGTGGATCAGCCCGGCCGCGTGCACCTCCTGGAGGGCGGCGGCGAGACCGGCGGCCAGCGCCCGGACGGTGTGCTCCGGCAGCGCGCCGTGGGCGGCGACCACGTCCGTGAGGTCCGGGCCGAGCACGTACGACGTCGCCAGCCAGGGCAGGGGTGCGTCCGGGTCGGCGTCCACGACCGGGGCGGTGAAGCGGCCGGAGACGGCCTTGGCCGTCTCGACCTCATACCGGAAGCGGTCGCGGAAATCGCCGTCCGCGGCCAGGTCCGGACGTACGACCTTCACGGCCACGGTGCGACCACCGGGCGAACGGGCGAGGTAGACACGGCCCATGCCGCCGGCGCCGAGTCTTCGTAGAAGCCGGTAGGTGCCCAACTCCACTGGATCGTCCGGCTGCAGTGCCTCCACGGTGGGCCTTCCCGGCATGGCCCGATGGGGCATGCGTCATTCGTGTGTGATGGTGTTCGCTTTCGCAGACACAGTAGTGAGCGCCCGAGCCAAGGTGAGATTTAGGGGCCATGAGCGGGAGTTCGGCGAAGCCGAAGCGGCGGAAGGCGGCTGGACCTGCCTTGCGGTACGAGCACAGGGCAGGGCGTCCGCCGTCCCTTCGCCGGGTGAAGGCCAGGGCCGGAGAGCGCCTGTTCGGCTGCATGGTGCTCCCCGGCTTCGTCCTCCTCCTCATGCCGCTGGTCCCGTTCGACATGTACTGGGGCCACGGGCTCTGGGGCGACTTCGCCCACCGAGGGGCTGCTGAACCCGACCGGCCCGGAAGGCCCCCCGGCCCCGCCCGCCGCCCCGGCCCCCGTCGCCTCCAGGTTCAGCAGCTGCACGGCACTGCGGCTCACCTGCTCCACGAGCGCCCCCGGCAGCCACCGGCCGGCCACGAGCCGCGCCGCGCCCTCGGGGGCCAGTCGACGGGCCAGCTGCGCCGGGGCGGGCCGCGCCTCCGGGTCCATGGCGAGGCACTGCGCCGTGAGGCCCCGCAACTCGCCGTCCAGCAGGCCGAGTTCCGGTTCCTCGTGGACGACCTTGTAGAGGAGGGCGGCGGAGGAGTCGCCGGGAACGGGGGCCGGCCGGTCGCCGCGTAGGCGAGGACCGCGCCCAGCGAGAAGACGTCGGCCGCTCCCGTGACGCCCTTGCCGAGGATCTGCTCGGGCGACATGTAGCCGGGCGAGCCGATCGACACGCCGGTGGAGGTGAGGGACGCCGTGCCGTCGGTGGCCCGGGCGATCCCGAAGTCGATCAGCAGGGGGCCGTCGAGGGTCAGCAGGACGTTCGAGGCTTCACGTCCCTGTGCACCGGGCCCAGCTCGTGCACCGCCGCCAGCGCCTCGGCGAGTCCCGCGCCCAGGGCCCGTACGGTCGGGGCCGGCAGGGGTCCGCCGTCGGCGACCGCGGCCGACAGGGACGGGCCGGCGGCGTACGCGGTGGCCACCCAGGGCACCCGCGCCCCCGGGTCCGCGTCCAGGACGGGCGCTGTCCAGGCACCGCCCACCCGGCGCGCGGCGTCGACCTCACGCCGATGGGGGTCCCCCCCCCTGCTCGAGCGAAGCCGAGAACTTGGGGGAGCGCCCGGAACTCCTCGTCCAGCGCGAAGTGCGGATGAGGAGTGCCCGGAACTCCTCGTCCAGTGCGAAGTGCGGATGCACGATCTTCACGGCGACCGTGCGGCCACCGGCGCTGCGGCCCAGGTAGACCCGGCCCATGCCGCCGGAGCCCAGCCGGCCGAGCAGCCGGTAGGGCCCCACGACGGTGGGTTCGTCGACGTCGAGCGGCCGCATGGGCGTCACCCCTCCCCCGTGGGCAGGCGGGGACGACCGTGGTCCCGGTACGCCTGCACTCCCCCGGCAGAGTAGTGCGCGAGCACCGCGCGGCTCACGGCTGGAGCAGGTCCACCTTCACGTCCGCCGGGAAGCCGGTCGTCGGGCCGACCCGGCGTGCGAACTCGGCGACCGCCGCCAGCTGCGGGCCGCCGAAGCGGAAGTCGAGGGTCGTGAAGTAGCGGGCGAGGGTCTCCTCGTCGAAGGCCTCCCAGCGGGCGGCCTGCTCGGCGACCTTGCCGACCTCCTCCAGGGAGAGGTTGCGGGAGTCGAGGAAGGCCTCGTGCACCCGGCGCGTGATGACCGGCTCGCGCTCCAGATAGTCGCGGCGGGCCGCCCAGACCGCGAAGACGAACGGCAGGCCCGTCCACTCCTTCCACAGCGCGCCCAGGTCGTGCACGGCCAGGCCGAAGCGCGGCCCGTCGAGCATGTTGGCGCGCAGCGCGGCGTCGCCGATGAGGACGGCGGCGTCGGCCTCCTGCATCATCAGACTCAGGTCGGGCGGGCAGGTGTAGTAGTCCGGCTGGACGCCGTAGCGCTCGGCGAGGAGCAGCTGGGCGAGGCGCACGGAGGTGCGGGAGGTCGACCCGAGGGCGACGCGGGAGCCGTCCAGCCGGTCCAGCGGGACCTGCGAGACGATCACGCAGGACATGACCGGGCCGTCGCAGCCGACAGCGATGTCGGGGAAGGCGACCAGGTCGTCGGCGTGCCGGAGGAACTCGACGAGGGTGATCGGACCGATGTCGAGTTCGCCCTGCACCAGCTTCTCGCTGAGCTTCTCCGGGGTGTCCTTGGAGAGCTCGAAGTCGAGGAGCGTGCCCGTTCTCGCGAGCCCCCAGTACAGGGGCAGGCAGTTCAGGAACTGGATGTGGCCGACGCGCGGCCGGGTGCGAGGATTGTCCACATCGTGAGGCTAGCCCTCACGGCGTACGGACCGGCGCGCGACCCCGCCGTCGGGGTGTGGGGCCGTTGCGGGCGCCTCCTCCGCCAGTCGGCCGGAGGATGTTCAAACATTCGGGTGACGTGATCTTGACCCCTATTGCATTCCGCGGCCTGCGTGCTAGGCTCGTCGCAAGTTGCAGTTTGGTTTCCCTTGCAGTACAGAGCCTGCGGAGCATGTGACCGCGGGCCGGGCGGCTCGTGGCGGGCACCAGGTCGGGCCTGCGACGGGCGAGTTCGGCGGTGTCCTCGGGGCTGAGGGCCAGCTCGGACAGGGGCAGCAGGGTGGGGGCCAGCGACCAGGTGACCTGGGCGCCGGGTGCGTAGGAGAGTCCGCGCACGTCGTCCGGCGAGACCAGGGTGCTCGGCGGGAGCGCGGGGGGCGGCGGCGGGAGCAGGGCGTCGAGCGTGGTGTCGCGTCCCGCCGTGGCACGCAGCTCGGATGCCGCCCGCAGGAACGCGGTGTACTGCTCGGCCGTGGGACCGGCCGCATCCGGAGCGGAGCCGGTGCCGGTCACCGCGCCGGGCCGGTCCAGGACCATCCGGCGCAGCAGGTCCGGTGTCATCCGGCCGTCGCCGTAGCGGGCCGCGGTCGCCGGGCTGAGCCAGCGCAGGCCGTCCACGTAGGCGAGGCCTGCGAGCAACTCGTGGTTCTCGGGGCGCTGTTCGGCGTCCGGACCCAGGGCGTCGCGCAGGGTGCGGATCTGCTGGAGGGTACGGGCGCGGGCGAAGGCGTCGGCGGGCTCGGGGCCCGCGTGCAGACCGGCGACGCGCGCCAGCCGGTCCAGGTCGGCGCCGCCGGGCTCCGGGGTGAACAGCCGCCAACGCCCCGGCCCGTCCGGGCCCTCGGTGAGGACGGCCCGGACTTCGCCCTGCCCGTCCCGGGCCGTGCCGACCTCGGTGGTCGGCGCGTACACCGGCCGGCCGGTACGGTTCGCCACGTGCTGCGCCACCGGCAGGCCGGCCACCCGCGGCTGCCGCCCCGTCTTGCAGGAGAACAGCACCAGGGGCCGGTCCTGATCGCCGTCCCCCGCCCAGGACTTGAGTACCTCGCCGAGCTGTACGCCGCTGACCGTGACGGAGGGACGGGCGGCGTCCTCGGTGCCGAGGGTGACGGTACGGGAGGTGGCGTGCGCCACGAAGTAGTCGGCACCGCGTTCGGTGCCCGAGCCGGGGAGCGGGGCGGGCGGGCCGGTGAACACGGTACGGCGGACGGGGGGGACCTCGGTGCCCGTCGGGGTGGCCGGGGTACCGGCCGGGGAGCCAGGGGCGCCGACCGGGGGTTGTGCGGCCGTGTCGGTGGACGTGGTGCGCACGCCGCGGAAGGTGTCCTGGCCGAGCAGCCCGCGGCGTGCCGCGCTGTGCATCGTTCCGTCCTCGGCCGGGCTCTGCGAGATCGTCAGCATCTGTACGGCACGGCCCGGTTGGGGCCGCGCGGTAGTGTCCGGCACCCAGCGCCGCAGTTGCGCGACGGGCACCGTGTGACCGTCCAGGGTGGTGACGGACGGTTCTCCCCCGCGCCGCGCGGAACCCTCGCCGTTCTCGGCGGTACGACCCGGGCTCACGGGCCGTACGACGATGCGGCCGGGCGGCGGGGCCGGCACGGGGGGTGCCGGCGGGGGGTTCTCCTGCGCGGAGCGTCCGGGTGCCGGGCCGTCGGGCGTGGGTACGTCAAGCGTGGGTACGTCAGGCGTGGGTACGTCAGGCGTGGGGCTGTCCGGCGTGGGGCTGTCCGGCGTGGGGCTGTCCGGCGTGATGGCGGGGGGTGGGGGCGGGGTTGCGCCGTTGCCGGGCCCGCGACCGGCGCCCGTACCGGACGCTTCGCCACCGGTTCCGTTGCCGCCGGACTCCAGGTGGAGGTCCGTGGCCGGTTCGGTCCAGGGGCGGGACAAGGTGGTGAGCTTCGAGACCGTGGGCTCTGCGCCGACCGGCGCGAAGGAGCCGGCCTTCGAGTCCGTGACGGTGCTGCCGGACAGGCCGAGGTGCCCCTGGATGCTCTCGGCGCTCTCGCTGCTCTCGGTGACGGGCCGGGGTGCCGGGCCGGGGGTCACGCCGAGTGCGTCGGCGAGCGGCAGCAGCACGTCCGCGCCGGGGAAGTCGACGTCCGTGGAGCTGGTGGTGACCGGGGTGGCGGCGAGATCCGTCGCCTCCGGGGCCGCCCCGGCGCCGTCCGGTGTCACGGCGGACGGCGGGCCGTTGAGCGGGCGGACCTTGACGGGGGCACCGGGGCCCTCACGGGTCAGCTCCACGGCGGAGCGCACCGGGCGCCCCGCCGCCCCGTCCGACGCGGCCGCCGGGCCCAGCACCACGGCCCGGTCCGTCCCGGCGGAGTCCAGCACCTCGGACGCCTGCTGCGACCCCTCCCCCGGCGGCGGACCGTCCGAGACGACGACGGTCAGCGGGGGTGCCTTCGCGGCTGCGGGATCACCGGTGTCCGCGTACGTACCTGTGGTGCTCACCTTTGGCGGATCCGGGGTCAGCGCGGTGTCCGAACCGGGCTCGCTCTCAGGGGAGTTCGACGTGACGTCGCTCTCCGACGGTGCGGTGGCCTCCGGCAGGGGGGGCGCCTCCGCAGCCGGGCCGGCCTCCGGGGAACCGGGGCCCATCGGCGAGGTGTCCGTCTGCGCGGGACCGGCCGTGCCGTCCGTGACACGACTGCCCTGGCCCTGCGGTGCGGACGAGGACGGGGCGTTGCCACCGGGCGAGGGGACACCACCCGCGCGGCCACCGGCACCAGAACCCGCACCGGAGCCGGTGCCAGCACCCGTACCCGTACCCGTACCCGCACTAGTACCTGTTCCGGCGCCCGCGCCCGCACCCGCACCTGAGCCCGGCCCCACGCCGGAACCGACACCCGAACCGACACCCGAACCGACACCCGAGCCAACACCCGAGCCAACACCGGGACCACCACCCGAACCGACACCGCGACCACCACCGGAACCGACCCCGGGACCACCACCCGAACCGACACCAGGCGCCGCCGAGGCCCCGGTCGCGTCCAGGTCGGCGGGCCCGCCGGTGCCCGCCGTGAGTGGCGTCTCGACGGTGACCGGCGTGCCGAGACTCTCCAGTGCGCGGCGGACCGCGTCCGTGTCGATCTCGGCAGTCGGGCCGTTCCCCGCCGGGATCACCCGGATCTCGGGCCGCTGGGCCAGGTCGCCGCGCAGTCCGTCGCGGACGCCGATCTCGTGGCTGCCGGGCGGCTGGGAACCGCGCAGGGCAGCGAGGTCACGCAGGGCCTGCTCGCGCACCTCGGCGGGGCCGTGGTGGACCTGCTGCCACAGCTGGTTCTCGGCGGCGGTCACGGGCAGGCTGCCCGGGGAGTACGTCGGCGGAGCAGGGCTGGTGTACGGCGGCGGGTTCCCGGCGGAGTAGGGCGGGGGCGACTGGCTGCCGATGCCGTCGCCCGAGCCGGTGTCCTGCTCTGCGAGAGGCGGGGGCAGGGGCGCCGGGGAACCCGCGCCGCCCGTCGTGTCCGGGTGGGCGGTGCTGCCGGCACCCGACGCGTCCGAGGACCGCGAGCGGTCCGTGCCGTCGCCGCCGGCGGAGACCGTGGGAGGCGGCTGGTTGCGCAACTTGTCGATGGCGTGCCGCAGTTCGGCGCCGGTGTTCTGGGCGGTGCCGGTGAGCCCGGCCTCGACCTGGCTGCTGAGGCCCGCGCCGACGAAAGTGGACCAGTTGGTGGACCAGTCCCCGTCGAAGGCACCCTTGATGAGGATCTCCCCGAGGGCCTCACCGGCGCCGGCGGCGAGGAAGTCGGCCGTTCCCTTCAGCCCGTAGTGCCCGGCCAGCGCGCCCGGGCGGTCGGCGTTGTTCCGCAGGAGCTGGTTGTTCCGCCACAGGTCGGGGTTGTTCCGGAAGGACAGCGGGTTGTTCCGGAAGGTGATCGGCGTGTTCGTCCCCGGGGTGGGTCCGTTGCCGTACGGGGTGGGGTCGGGACCGTTGTCCGGGCCGTTGGGGTTCGGGGTGGGGTCGGGGTCCGGCCGGGGGCCCGGGCCGTTGTTCTTGAACTCCGGGCCCGGGATGTTTCGCAGGTTGGGGTTCTTCTTGAAGTCGAGGTCCGGGCCGTTCTTCAGGAAGTTGTTGTCGTAGCCCTTGACGAGCCTCTTGGCGAAGTCGTCGAAGATACTGGTCAGCCCGCCCGCCGCGGCGCCGAACGCGGCGGACTTGCCGACGTCGCCCCAGTCGATGCCGTCCGGGCGGCGTCCCTGTGGGGCGAAGTTCATCATCGCCAGCCGCACCGCCAGCGTGGTGAACGCCTCGGCGAACGCCTCGGTCAGCGAGGGCGCCAGGTGCAGCCGCTGGAGCAGGTGGGTGAGCGTGGTGAGGATCATGAAGCGGCTGCGCAGCTTGGCCATCATGATCTGGCTGGCGGAGGCGCCGCCGGTGAAGAAGGACATCGCCAGGTAGATGGCGATCTCGATCAGCAGCCGGATGACCTCGGCGATCACCTGCCACTTGGACTCCATGATGTCCATGGAGGTCTTGCGACGGCCCTCGGCGATCTTGTCCAGCTGCTCGGCGAACGCGCGCAGGTAGTTCTTGCCGCCGTCGTCGATGAGCATGCCCATCGCCCTGGCATACGACTTGGACAGGTCGTCCGGCATGACCTCGGCGATGTCGTGGATCGACTTGTCGATCAGCGAGGACATCCTGTCGAGCTTGCGGCCCAGCCCCGAGTAGGGCCGGCGGCTCTCGTACGCGAGGTCCTCGTCGGCGTCGATGAGCCTCTCCCCGGTCAGGATGAAGATCATCGCGTTGACCTCGGGCGACGGCTTGATGCTCATCTCCGGCCGTCCTGGAGGCGGTTCGGGCAGGACGGAGCGGCCGCTCCCGGCAGGGCGTGGGAGCGGCCGTGGGTGCGGAGGTCAGCGGCGGCCATGCCCGCCCGGGCCGCCGTCGCCGTTCAGGCCGTGGGTGTCGAGGACGCTGTTGTTCCGCTCGATCTCCTCGATGTTGCGGTCGCGGGTGGTCTTCATCATCCGGACCTGCGCGACCGTGGCGTCGGTGATCTCCACCAGGGCGTCGCGGAACGACATCATGGTCTCCTTGGTGGTCTGCCGTTCCTTCTGCTCCTGCGGCTTGGCCTTCTCCGCGAACTCGCCCTCATTGCCGGGCCACGAGACCGTCGGGGCCAGTTCGTCGAGGAACTCCTCGGTCATGCTCCTGGCCAGGGAGCCGATCTCCTCCAGCTGCCCTGCCAGGGCCTCGATGCGGTGCGGGTCGACGTAGTAGCGCTGTCCCATCGTCAGTCCTCCCCGTCCTCGCCGAGCGCGTCCCGCCAGGCCGGGGTGGCCGGGTCGCCGTGTGCCTTGTCGTCGTCGTCCTCGCGCAGGACCTCGGGGCCGAAGATGCGCTCCCAGTCCAGTTCGAAGCCCTTCAGCTCCGGTACGCCGCTGCTGGGTTCGGTGAAGGGCGCCATCGCCTTCATCACGCGCCGGTTCATCTTCAGGCGCGCCGCGCTCGCCGCCTCCAGGACACTGGCGGCCAGCTCCTGGGGGGACATGTCCCGGTACTTGTGGTCCAGGAACTCGATGCCGGTCAGCTCGCCCTGGGGACCCACGGTGGCGCGGACCGCGCGGTCGGAGGACAGCACCGCGAACGACGCCTGACGCAGCTCGCGTTCGGTGCGCGCGACCGCCTCCTGCGCGGCGTGGAGTTCGGCCATCGCCTTCTCCATGCGCTTCTCCAGCGGCTCCGTCACTCCCGCTCCGCCCTTCCGTGTCGGACACCCGTCTGTGCCTGCGGACATGGCATCCGAGGCGTCAACTGCAGTGCTGATCTTGCCTGGTGACGGTGGAACGAGGAAGGCCGGGTCCGGTCTTCCGGGCATGTCACCGTGCTCACCGCCCGATGACGGCCGGGTTGCCGCCCTCCTCGGTGCCCCACACGTCCTCGTCCTCCTCCAGATAGCCTGCGGAGCTGGTGGACCTGTGATTCTGCTCCGCTTCCCGCTCCGGGGAGTCGCCGCCGGTGGTCGTCACCCGGGGGGCCGGTGCGAGGAAGGTGTCGTTGTCCTCCTGCCGGTGCCACGGGTTGCGCCGCCGTCGGTTGCGGCGTTCGCTCTCCTCCACGGCGTCGACGAGGACGGCGCGCACCCGCTCACCGTTGCCCTTCTCGCCGCCCGCACCGGCGCCCATGCCGCCCATGCCGCCCATCGGCATGCCGGGGGTGCCGGGCGTACCGGGAGCGCCGGGGGTGCCGGCCGCGGCGGTCGACTGGAGCGGGGCACCCAGCTGGTTCGCGGCGCTGTCGGACAGGGGAGCGACACCGTTCGTGGCGGTGACGTCCGGGGAGAGGGCGTCCGCCCCGGACAGGCCGCCGCCTGCTCCCCCGCTGCTCGCGCCGCCGCCTCCGCCCCCGCCGAGACCCAGCTCGGAGAACGGCACGTCCCGGCTCGTGACGGCGTCGCGGCCGGTCCGGTCAAGGTCGTCGAGCAGGTCCGACACGTCCTTGCCGCCGGAGGAGTTGAGATCGCGCAGGTCGATCTTCTCGGTGTTGCCCTGCGGATCGGTGATCGTGGCGATGCCGGTGTCGGGGTCGATGACCTGCTTGCTGCCGTCGGGGAAGGTGGTGGTCAGACGGCCGTCGTCGAGGAAGCTCTGTGAGCCGTCCGGGTTGGTCACCTTCGCGCCGTGGGTGAGGTCGGTGACCGTTGTGGTGCCGTCCGGGCGGGTGGTGGTGAGCATGCCGTTGTCGGGGTCGAAGGTGGCTTTGCCGCCGTCGGCGAAGGTTGTGGTGAAGTCGCCGTCGTCGAAGGCGGTGTGGCCGCCCGTCGGGGTCTGCAGGCCCTCTGCCCGGCCGCTGTTGAGGTCTCCGAGGTCGCCGATCGACTCGGTCGGCAGGTCGGAGTTCAGGTCCCCGAGGTTCCCCAGGTCGCCCAGGTCGCCCAGGTCGCCGAGGGAGTTGCGGCCGTTGAGACCGCCCAGGCTGCCGAGGTTCTCGGTGACAGTCTTGCCGTCGGGGTCGGTGGTGGTGGTCTGGCCGGTCGTGGGGTCGACCTTCTGGACCGTGCCGTCCGGGAAGGTCGTGGTCAGCTTGCCGTCGTCGCCCAGGGACGTCACCGAGCCGTCCGGGTTCGTCACCTTCACGCCGTCGCCCAGGTTCTGCGTGGTGACCGAGCCGTCGGGGTGGGTCGTGGTGAGGACCCCGCTGTCCGGGTCGAAGCTGGTGCTGCTGCCGCCCGGGAAGTCGGTGGTCACGTCTCCGCCGCTGGTCAGCTGCGTGTTGCCGCCGGTCGGGGTGTCGAGCACGCCGTCGCCGCCGCCGAGTCCGCCGTTGAGGCCGCCGTTGAGGCCACCGTTGAGGCCGCCGTTGAGGTCGCCGAGACTGCCCAGATCGGTGGTCGTGACCTTGCCGTCGGGGTCGGTGGTGGTGGTCTGGCCGGTCGTGGGGTCGACTTTCTGGACCGTGCCGTCCGGGAAGGTCGTGGTCAGCTTGCCGTCGTCGCCCAGGGACGTCACCGAGCCGTCCGGGTTCGTCACCTTCACGCCGTC
>NZ_JBEXSH010000084.1:0-4567 GCF_040613555.1 Streptomyces sp. NPDC006265 | reverse complement strand
GCCCAGGTTCTGCGTGGTGACCGAGCCGTCGGGGTGGGTCGTGGTGAGGACCCCGCTGTCCGGGTCGAAGCTGGTGCTGCCGCCGCCCGGGAAGTCGGTGGTCACGTCTCCGCCGCTGGTCAGCTGCGTGTTGCCGCCGGTCGGGGTCTTGAGGGAGCCGCCGGTGCCGTTCAGGCTGCCGAGGTTCTGGTTGATCGCGTCGTTGACGGAGTTGTCCGTCCCGCCCCGGGCGTTGTTCAGGCCGCCGAGGCTGCCGAGGTTCTGGACGTTCGGGACCGGGCCCAGGGGGCCCTGCTCACCGGAACCGCCCAGCGAGTTCACGTCGTTGAGGTCGCCGGGGCTCTCGGTGGTGAACGCCCTCTGGTTCAGCAGGTCGTCGAGGCCGTTCAGGTTCTGCTCGTTGACCGCGTTGGGATCGTTGAGGCCGCCCAGACTGTCCTCCAGGCTCGCCCGCTGCTCCTCGGCCTCACGCTCGGCTTCCTTGCGGAGTTCCTCCTGGTACTTCTTGTCCTCCTCGCGCTGCCGGTTCTGCTCCTCCCGCAGCTCGTCCTGGTACTTCTTGTCCTCCTCGCGCTGCCGGTTCTGCTCCTCCCGCAGCTCGTCCTGGTACTTCTTGTCCTCCTCGCGCTGCCGCCGCTGCTCCTCCCGCAGCTCGTCCTGATACTTCTTGTTCTCCTCGTTCTGCCGGTTGATCTCGTCCTTTTCCTCCTGCAGCTTCCGCTTCTCGTACTCCTCGGAGGCCGTGCTGGTGGACTTCGGCTCGGGGATGTTCCCCGAGAAGTCCTTGCCCAGGTCGAGGAAGTGGTTGTTCAGCGTGGACTGCACCTTGGCCGCCGGTTCGCCCAGGTGCTCGTCGATCCCCCGGTACCAGATCTTCACCGCCTCGTCGCCGACCTTCGCCCAGTTCGCGATGTCGGTGAGGTCGCCGTAGTCGGGGTGCACGTGCGTGAAGCCCGCCTTCGGACTGTGGTAGACGGACGTGCTGTAGCGGGTGCTGTACGACTTGATGTCCGTCCTGGCGACGTTGTCCGAGTCCACCCACCGGGCGAGATCATCCAGGACGTAGCGCAGCACCCGGTGTGGGTCGTAGTAGGGGGACTTGGCCCAGTCCAGCCACGCCTTCAGCAGTTCCTTGGCCGCGTCCTCCAGGTACTTCCGGCCCAGGGACAGGGCACGCGAGTACACCGTCTCGCCGGTGCCGGTGTCGTCGCCGGTGACGGACTTGTTGAAGGTCTCGACGTAGTTGTCGTAGTTCTCGCGGATCTTCTTGAGCAGGCTGCGGAAGACCTCCGCCGCCTCGCCCTTCCAGCTCGCGTCGTCCCGGCCGAACCGGTCCTCCCAGTCCTTCAGTATCGGTGCCTGGTCCTTGAAGAACTTGGCCGCGAAGTCGAAGGACTCGCCGGTGCGGTTGAAGGAGTCCAGGACCACCGCGTCGGCGCTGGGCACTCCCAGATCACTGAACCGGGCGTCCTGGGTGTCGCCCTTCAGGAGCTCCAGGAGCGCCGCCCGCGGCCCGTTCATGTACCGGGCGAGCGGGATGGTGCTCATCTTGTCCTTGTTGTAGTCCGTGAACTCGTTGCCGTCACGGACCTGGGCGTCTTCGACGTTGTCGGAGCCCGGTGCGGCCCAGATGAGCTCGTCGCCGGACTTGACGCGGCCCTCGAAGACGATCCGCGCCTGCATGATCGAGCTCTTCTTGCCCCCGTCGAAGAACCAGATGTCGTAGTCCTCGCCCTTGTTCGTCAGGAACCCGGAGTCCTTGACGAGCAAGCCGAGACTGCGCTCCTTGATGTCCATCCGGAACAGCTTGCCGCCGTGGTCGGAGCGGAGCGTGTCGAAGACGGTGTTGCGGTCCGGCACGGGATAGCCGGTGATGTGGGTGACCAGAGTGGCCCAGGTGTCGGACGACGCGTCGGTCCGATCGTCCATGTCGGCGATGTGCTGTTTGGAATCGGGATCGTACCGGTCGGCCACCGGGCACCCTTTCTGGTCGGTCGTCGTCCGTGCCGGCACACCGCGTGGTCACACGGGTTGGCAGCCGGGTGTCTGTCTCGAGGAGGTCAGCCGGACGGCCGTGGTCGGCTCCGGCCCGCGCGGCGCGGGTTCAGTCGTCCTCCTCCGCCGTGCCGGACGTGCCTGCGGTGAGACTGTCGACATCCTCGAAGGTCTGCAGCAGCGTCTGCGCGTCGATGGCGTCCAGGTTCTTGTTCTTGGTCTTGTTGGCCTCTTCGATCGTCTCGGAGAGCGCCTCCTTCAACTCCTTGAACAGTTCCATCTGGTCACCGAGCAGCTTGTCAATGGCCTCGGCGGCGCCCCGGATGTCCTCGATCAGCGTCGGTCCCGACACCAGCGGATCGGTGACCATCTTGCCGATGCGCAGGAGTTGCTGCTTCTGGTCCAGGTTGTCCGGGGTGGTGTGCCCGTCGATGAGCTGGCCGAGCGGGCGGATGTTCTTCTCGCCCTCTTCGCGGTGCTTCTTCGCAGCGGTGTACACCGGCTGCACCTCGTAGTCCCGGAAGTTCTCCATCTGCTTGAGGTCGAAGTGCTTGACGTCGGCCTTCTCATCGGCCATGGGACGCTCTCCTGCCGCTTGGTGCCGGAAGGGGGATGGGGGGCCGCCCGGTGGACGCCCCGCGCGACCGCGAGGGCCCCGGCGGGCGCCCGCACGGCCCTGGCGTGGGCGCGCCCGCCGCCTTCCGAACGGGCGCGCCGGGCGCTCGGACTCACCGGGCGCCGGGGCCGGGGCCGCACACCGTGGAGGACGCCGGGGCTACGCACCGGACGGACGACACCGGGGGCCGCACCGCGGGGATGCCGGGGCCACTCACCGGACGGACGCAGGGGACGTGCGCCGGACGGACGCCGGACGTAAGCGAGGCACGTACGGGCGGCCCCGACAGGGCCGCCGTCGCAGCGGGCCCGGGGCCCGCGTACGTCCCGGAGACCCTAACGGGCCCGCACGCCGCCCCAGTTGTCGGCGCTGCGGCGCTCGTCCCGGGAGTGGTTGTCGTGGATCGTCTGGACCAACTCGCCGTTGTCGCCGAGGAGCTGGGCCATGTTCTTGGTGGCCTGGTCCCACTCGGCCTGGACCTCGCGGTACGTCTGCTGGTCCGAACCCTCCCAGGACATGACGAGCGGCTTCAGCTCGTCCTCCAGGTTGTTGAGGGTCTTGATGATCGCCTGGGTCTGGTCCATCAGCTCCTCGACCGCGTGCCGGACCTTGCCGTACTGCACGTCGATGATGCCGTCGGCCATGACGTCTCCTCTCGGGGGGCCGGGCGTACAGCCCGGCGGAACTCACGGGGGTACGGCCTCGCCGGAAGGGGGCCGGTGCCGCGCGGGTGGGGGGTGGGTCAGCGCAGCGCTTCGAAGACGCCCTGGCTGGTCTTGCTGTTGAGGACCTCGGTGAGGTCCTGGTTCTCCTTCGCCAGACGGTTGGCGGAGGTCACGTTCTCCTGAAGCGCGTCGACCATCTTGCTGATCTGGATGACGACCTTCTGCGCCTCGGCGTTCCAGCTGCGGAAGAGCTTCAGCAGGGCCTGGCCCTCGTCGCCGCCGACACCTGAACGCGCGGCGATCTCGGCGACGTTGTTCTGGATCTTCTCGACCTGGTCCCGGGCCGACTCCAGGGAGGAGACGCCCCCCAAGCCCTTGGCATAGTCCGCTTTCCTCGCGGCACTGTCCGCCATGTCGCGTTCCCTTCGTTCAGGCAGGTCTCGTGGCACCGTTGCACGCCGAGGCTAAAGAGGTCCCGGAGTTCCGCGCAACGCGATCGGTGACTTTTGAGCATAGGTCAGACGGATGGAATTCGGTTGTACGGCAACGGAGTTGCGGTCGGGTCACGCCCGGATGAACGGGCTCGGCCACCGGCCGGGCGGGAAGAACCCGGGACGTCCGGCGGGCGGTGTTCAATTCGGGCGGGAAACGGGCACGCCGGGAAGCCGAACGGTCATCGGGAAGGACCGTTTCGGATCCGCGTGCACCCACGGCATTCCGTGCGTCACACCGGGCGGAATACTTGAGCTTTTCCTGAGCTTTCCTTCGGCTCGAAATAGCCCCGGTCCGGCCGGTGATTTCATTTCCTTCGCCGCCCTTTGCGATCCTTGCCGCGATCAGCCTGCGGTGCCGGTTCTGGGAGCGGTGCCCGCCGCTTCCGCCTTGCCGCTCTTGTCCGCCTTGCCGCTGTCCGCCTTCCGCTGTTCCGTACCGTCGCCGGCGGCGGCACCGCACGCGGGAGCGGTGACCTTGGGCCGGCCGGCTCCGGACGCGGCGGCCGGGTCGAGGTCCGCTCCGGTCGGGAGCGCCGCGAGCAGGGGTGCCGGGACGGAGCCGATGTCGGAGGGCCCGTATCCGAGTGCGGCGAGGGAACTCTTGTCGCTCACCCGGTACTTCACGCCGTTCTCCGCCACCAGGTAGGTGGTGCCCGCGTGGGCGGCGCCGCTTGCGTGCAGGGCCCTGACCAGGGCGCCGCTGCCAGCCCGCCACCAGCATCAGCGCGGCCGTCGAGATGCCGTGGTTGATCATGTAGAGCGTCGCACCGGACTGTCCCTGGCTGGTCATCGCGAAG
>NZ_JBEXSH010000083.1:0-17647 GCF_040613555.1 Streptomyces sp. NPDC006265 | reverse complement strand
CGGCTGATCTCGATGAGGGGCCGATCATCGAGCAGGAGGTCGAGCGGGTCGGGCATGACGTGACGCCCGCGATGGGGGCGGCCAGGGGGACGCTCGGGAGCGTTCCGACCGAGTTCCACAGGCGGGCGCCCGCCCAGGACAGGACGCCGGCCACGACGAAGACGGCGGCCAGCACCCTGATACGCAGCTCTCTCACGGTGTCCCTTCGGTTCCCCCGGTTTTCCGGCCCGGTTCGCGGCCGTCTTGACCTTAACGGCTACTCGGGCAGCCGGAGTTCCAGGTCCCGGCGGGGCGCCACGCCGTCGCGGGTGACGGTGTCCAGGAGGCCGCCGACGGGCCCGCGTCCGGGCAGCTGCGCTTCGGGGTCGAGGTCGTGCCAGGGGACCAGGACGAAGGCGCGCTCGTGGGCGCGGGGGTGGGGGAGAGTGAGCTGCGGGTCGTCGGAGACGACGTCGGCGTAGGAGACGATGTCGACGTCGAGGGTGCGGGGGCCCCAGTGTTCGTCGCGGACGCGGTGGAAGGCTTCCTCGACGGCGTGTGCGCGCTCCAGGAGCGAGGACGGCGGGAGGGTGGTCTTGAGGACCACGACGGCGTTGAAGTAGGCGGGCTGGCTGCCGGGGTCGACGCCCCAGGGCTCGGTCTCGTAGACGGGGGAGACGCCCTTGATGCGGAGGCCGGGCGTGTCGCCGAGGGCGTCGACGGCTCCCTGGAGGGTCTCCAGGCGGTTGCCGAGGTTGGAGCCGAGGGCGACCACGGCCCATTTGGGGTTGGACAGGGTCGTGTCGGCGGCGTCGACCTTCTCGACGACGGAGGCGGGTACCGGCTGTACGGTCGGGTCGCTGGGACCCTTGATGAAGGGCGCGGTCATGCTCGGCTCCGGGTGATGGTGACGGTCACGTCGTCGAAGGGGACGGTGATCGGGGCGTCCGGCTTGTGGACGCAGACCTCGACCTCCTGTACTCCCTCGTGCTTCAGACAGGCCTGGGCGATGCGCTCGGCGAGCGTCTCGATGAGGTCGACGGGCTCGCCCTCGACGACGGCCACGACTTCCTCCGCCACGATGCCGTAGTGCACGGTCTTCGCCAGGTCGTCGTCGGCCGCGGCCGGTCGGGTGTCGAGGCCGAGGACGAGGTCCACGATGAAGGTCTGGCCCTCTTCGCGTTCCCTGGGGAACACGCCGTGGTGCCCGCGGGCCTTCAGGCCGCGCAGCGCGACACGATCCACGCGAATCACTCCTGCAATCGTCGGTCAGGGCCGGTCGGAGCCGTGTGCGGTCGGCACACCGGCCTCGGTCGAATCTACCTGCGCGCACGGACGGGGCCGGGCCACGGGGTGGGGGCTTTGGCCGGGCCAGGGGGGATTCATCCAGCGTTTCCCCTGGGGAATCCGTCGGTGCACAGGTTGGTAGCCGCCCCTACCCGGGCGTCCGTGATTCCAACCACTTCGTGCCGACTACCCACTCAGGCGGGGGTGTCGTCCTGTTCGTCCTCGTCGGTTTCGGCCAGGACGGGGGAAGCGTGGTGTGACCAGAGTTTCCACCCCTGGGGCGTGCGCCGGAACACGTTGGTGGCGACCACGAGCTGTCCGACGAGGGGGCCGAGCTCCTCGCCGGCCCCTTCGGGGGCGGGGCCGCCGCTGAGGATGTTCTCGGTGCAGTTGACCAGAGCGGTGTCGCCGGTGACCGAGACGTGCACGTCGGTCAGGAAGAACTGGATGTAATCGGTGTTCGCCATGATCAGCGCGTAGGACCGGAGGACTTCGCCGCGGCCGGTGAGGACGGGCCAGCCGGGGTGCACGCAGGAGACGACGCCGGTGTCGGCCGGGTCGTGGTACGACTCGTCGACGCCCAGGTCGGCGGGGGCCAGCCAGAGCGACGCCAGTTCCTCGAAGTCGCCTTGCTCGAGTGCCTCGTAGAAGGCGGTGTTGGCGGCTTCGACCTGCTCGACGTCGGTGTGCGGGGCGGCGCTCACCGGGCTCCTTCTGCGCGGGTGCCCGTGCTGCGGGCCCCCGCGATGGCGCGGGCGACTCGGACGGCGTCGGCGGTGGCGCGTACCTCGTGGACGCGGACCGCCCAGGCGCCGGCGTGTGCGGCGAGTGCGGAGACGGCGGCGGTGGCGGCGTCGCGTTCGCGTGCGGGGGGTGGGGGGCCGTCGGGGCCGGCGAGGACCCGGCCGAGGAAGCGTTTGCGGCTGGCGGCGACGAGTAGTGGGTGGCCGAGGGTGAGGACCCGGTCGAGGCGGGCGAGGAGGGCGAGGTCGTGTCCGGCGTCCTTGGAGAAGCCGAGGCCGGGGTCGACGACGACGCGTTCGGGGGTGATGCCGCCGGCGAGGACGGCTTCCACGCGTGCGTGGAGTTCGTCGACGACTTCGGTGACGACGTCGGTGTACTCGCCCCGGACGTTGCCGCCCTGGAGGAAGCCGCGCCAGTGCATGACGACGAAGGGCGCGCCGGCGTCGGCGACGGCCGGGATCATGCGGGGGTCGGCGAGGCCGCCGCTGACGTCGTTGACGAGGGCGGCACCGGCGGCGAGGGCCCGTTCGGCGACGGAGGCGCGCATGGTGTCGACGGAGACCGTGACGCCTTCGGAGGCCAGGCCGCGGACGACGGGGACGACGCGGCGCAGTTCTTGGTCCTCGTCGACGCGGGTGGCGCCGGGGCGGGTGGATTCGCCGCCCACGTCGACCAGGTCGGCGCCCTCGGTGACCAGGTCGAGGCCGCGTTTGACGGCGGCGGTGGTGTCGAAGAAGCGGCCGCCGTCGGAGAAGGAGTCGGGGGTGACGTTCACGACTCCCATGACCGCGCAGCGGTCCCATTCGGGTAGGCCCGCCACGCGCCCGCGTCCGCTCTGGTTGCTCATATGTTCAGCGTAGGCCCCGGCGGGGGCCGTCAGGCGCTGCGGCCCGGGTGACGGCCCGTGCGGGGGCGGGGTCAGGCCGCCCGGACGTCCCGTTCGGCGGTGGGGGTGTGGGCGCAGGGGCGGTGGGTGGCGAGGCGTCGGCGGCGCAGGAAGCGTGGCAGGGGGAGGGCGAGGGTGACGAAGCCTTCGGCCTGCATGGCGGCGAAGCCGATGCGGGGGAGGTCGGCGGAGACGCGGTAGACGACGAAGCGCGGCTCCCAGCGTGGCTGGAACTTGGCGTTGAACTTGTAGAGGGACTCGATCTGGAACCAGCGGGAGAGGAAGACGAGCAGTCCGCGCCAGGCGCGCAGCACGGGTCCGGCTCCGATCTTCTCGCCGCGGGCGAGTGCCGCGCGGAACATGGCGAAGTTGAGGGAGACGCGTGCGATGCCCAGCCGGGGGGCGGCCTGGAGGGAGGCCACGATGAGCAGTTCGTTCATGCCGGGGTCGGCCGAGCGGTCGCGGCGCATCAGGTCCAGGGAGACGCCGTCGGTGCCCCAGGGCACGAAGTGCAGGATGGCCTTGAGGTCGCCGTAGGGGCCGGGGTGCTCGTCCTGTTTGTGGGCGGTGGCGATGAGGCAGTCGCCGTCGGCGGGGTCGCCGACGCGGCCGAGTGCCATGGAGAAGCCGCGTTCGGTGTCGGTGCCGCGCCAGTCGTCGGCGGCCTGCCGGATGCGCTCCAGTTCGGCTTCGCCGAGGTCACGGACACGTCGTACCCGGGTTTCGTAACCGGCGCGCTCGATGCGCTTGACCATCTGGCGCACGTTGCGCATCGCGCGGCCGGCGAGGGAGAAATCCGCGACGTCCACCACCGCCTCGTCGCCCAGTTCGAGGGCGTCGAGCCCGGTCTCGCGGGTCCACACCTCGCCGCCGGTCTCGGAGCAGCCCATGACGGCGGGGGTCCAGGAGTGGGCCTTGGCCTCGTCCATGAAGCGTTCGATGGCGCCGGGCCAGGCCTCGACGTCGCCGATGGGGTCGCCGCTGGCGAGCATCACGCCGGAGACGACGCGGTAGGTGACGGCCGCTTTGCCGCTGGGGGAGAAGACGACGGCCTTGTCGCGGCGCAGGGCGAAGTGGCCGAGGGAGTCGCGGCGTCCGTGCTTGTCCAGCAGGGCGCGCAGCCGGGCCTCGTCCTGCTCGGTGAGCTGTGCGGCCGGGTGTTCGGGGCGGAAGGCCAGGTAGATGGTGGTGACGGCGGTGAGCAGGCCGAGGGCGCCGAGGGAGAAGGCGACGGTCCAGGAGGTGTTGCCCTGGTAGTCGACGGGGCCTTCGAAGCCGAACAGGCCGTAGAAGACGTGGGTGATGCGGTCGGCGAGGCTGGGGTCGCCGATGATGTGCTCGCCGTGGACGCTGACGATGAGCAGTCCGAGCAGGAGTGAACCGGCGCCCATGAGCACGAAGTTGGCGACCGCCCGCCAGCGGCTGCGCGGGTCGGGCAGGGCGTTGAACTGGTCGCGGTGGCGCAGCAGGGGCGCGAGCAGGGCCAGGGAGATCAGTGTGCCGACGAGCGAGTGCCGGTAGGTGAACTGTGCGACGGCGCCGGCGGGCAGGAGCGCGACCGCTGCCCGCCAGGCCCGGCGCTTGCCGCGCTTGAGGCCGTGGGCGAGGAGCAGCAGCAGCACGCCGGTGCTGAGGGACAGGGCGGCCGCGAACGGGCCGAGCGCGCCGGGCAGGACTTCGGCGATGGCGTGCATGCGGCTGTGCCGGAAGCGCGGGAAGACGCCCGCGGCGATGTCCAGGGCGCCCACCAGGGCGCAGGCTCTGCCGACGAGGACGGGGACGGCCTCGGGGTGTGGCCCGCGCAGCATCCGGCGCATTGGGCCCGGGCGGGCCGTGCCGCTGCTGCGACGCGGAACCTCGCCCGACATTTCCTCATCTGTCCTGACAGACATCGCATCCCGTAGTTCTGCGAGAGACCTTGGATCCGGTACCGATTCGGGCATCCGGCGACATTGCGCCCTCTAGGACGGTGTCTTGGGGGAAGAGGTTCACTCCCCATGTCAAAGCCGTTTCAAAGGCTGAGGAAAGTCCGGGGCAAGCCCTTGCGAAGGTGTGCTCGCGAGGGCCCGGACGGAGAGCGCGAGCAGGTAACCAACGCATGGGTCTGACGAGCAACACGATGCTGGTGCTGGCGGTGCTGTCCGCTGTGCTGCTGTTCGCAGGCACCGTCTGGGTCTGGCCACGGCTGGCCCGGCGCAGTTGGCGTGCCGTGGGCGGGCGGGTCGGTCTGTTGCTGGGCACCCAGTTGGCGCTGTTCGCCGCGCTGGGCCTCGCCGCCAACCAGGCCTTCGGGTTCTACGCAAGCTGGGCCGATCTGTTCGGGCAGGAGAGGGACCAGGGTGTGGTCGTCGACCACACGCCGGGTGGCGGCGGCCCGCTGGAGGTGGTCGGCTCGCGCCGGGTGCCGGGAGCGGGTGGTGCGCTGCCCCAGGCCGGCGGCCGGGTCCAGCAGGTCGACATCGTGGGCCGTACGACCCGCATCGCCACGCCCGCGTACGTCTATCTGCCGCCGGAGTACTTTCAGCCGCGCTACCGCACCCACCGGTTTCCCACGGCCGTCGTGCTGACCGGTTACCCGGGTACGGCGTCGGCGCTGGTGGAGAAGCTGCGCTATCCGCGTACGGCACTGGAGCTGGCCCGGGCGGGCCGGGCGGAGCCGATGATCCTGGTGATGCTGCGTCCCACGGTGGCGCCGCCCCGGGACACGGAGTGCGTCGACATCCCGGGCGGGCCGCAGACCGAGTCGTTCTTCGCGAAGGATCTCCCCGACGCGTTGCGCACGCACTACAGGGTGGCCGAAAAGCCGGGCGGCATGGGCATCATCGGCAACTCCACGGGTGGCTACTGCGCGTTGAAGATCGCCCTGCACCATCCCGATGTGTACGCCGCGGGGGCGGGCTTGTCCGCGTACTACAAGGCGCCGATCGACGCCACGACGGGTGATCTCTTCCAGGGCGACAAGGCGCTGCGGAATCGCGCCGACCTGGGGTGGTACGTCGCGCACATGCCCGCTCCCGATACCTCCCTGCTGGTCAGCAGCAGCAAGCAGGGAGAGGGCAACTACAAGGACACGCTGGGGTTCATCGAGCGGGTGGAGGGCAACGGGCGGACGCGGATCTCGTCGATCATCCTCGAAAGCGGTGGCCACAACTTCAACACCTGGCGGCGTGAGATTCCGGCGGCGCTGGAGTGGATGAGCGGGCGGCTGAGCGGCCGTTGAAAATGATCTTGGGAATTGGATGAGCGGTCGATTCCGGTTCTTCCCGAGTTCTGATGCCGTGTGAACGTTTCGGTGTGGCTTTGTTTTTGCGGGGTGGGTCACCATGATTCGCCTACGCGCGGTAAGTTTCTGGCCATGCCACGTGGACGTCACCGCCATTCCCCGCCCCTGCACAGGCTGCTGCCCCCGTCGGCGATCGCAGGCGTCTCCCTCGTCTGCGCCCTGGGGCCCTGGGTGTTCACGGAGCCGATGGTGCTCCGCGGCCTGGCCGCGGCCGCCGCGGCGACGGCGGTCATCGGCGCGGTCGTGCTGCGCCGTTGGGACGCCCAGGCGGGCAAGCGCGTCGCCGACCTCACGCGCGCGCGTGCGAGCGACGAGTGGCGTTTCGAGGAGCGGGTCGCCGAACTGGAGGCCGACCTCGAGGAATCGCGCGAGCTGCGCGGCAGGCTGGAACAGCGGCTGCGCGCCAAGCGCACGGAACTGGCCGGGCTGCGCAATGAGCACGCCGCGCTGCTGCGCCGGTACGCCACGGCGGAGACCGAACGCGCGAGCGTCCTGGAGGAACGCCGGGTGCTCGAGATAGAGGCGACGGCTCCGGTGCGGGCCGCGCTTCCGGCGGGTACGTCGGACCCGGCGGACGCTGCGCCGGAGGCGGACGAGGCGGCTGCCGCTCTCGCCGCGGAGGAGGGGCCCGAGGTTCCCGCCGTGTTCTCGCCCGAGGGGTCCCGGCTGTTCCTGCGGGCCGCGGCCGCGCTCGCCCGGTTCGACGGCGAGACGGTCCCGGTGCCGGACCCGGACGGTGGCGGCGACGGCGACGGCGTACCGAAGGGCGAGGACGCGGAGCCCGCGCAGGAGCCGAAGCAGGAGCAGGCGGAGCCGCGGGAGCAGGCGCGGGAGGCCGAGGCCGAGGCGCAGGGGCAGTCCGAGGCGGCCGACGGGCACGAGCGCGCGACCGCCGAGACGGGCGGCGAGCGTTCCGCGCCGGCCGCTGAGACCCCCGAACCGGCCGTTGACACCCCCGAGCCGGCCGCCGAGACCCCCGTGCCGGCTGCTGAGGCATCCGCTTCGGCCGCCGAGACCTCCGTGCAGCCCGGCGGCACCGGGCACCTCCCGGAGACCGCGCGGGCCGAGGAGACGGCCCGGCCCGAGCAGCCCGGAGGCCGGCTCTTGGGCCACTACACCGTGCCCACCGCCGTGGCCGTCCCGCCGCAGTCGCCGGTGCGGCGTCCGTCGGCCGGGGGCGGGTTCGACTTCTTCGGCACGAAGGCCGGCACGTCGCGGGCGGCCCTGGAGGCCGTGCAGAACGAGGACCTCGCCGATGTCGTCGGCCAGGAGGCGCTCGCCCTGCACAAGGCCGAGACCGAGGCCCGCTACAAACCGGTCGACGAGGAGTCGCGCGGGATCGGCCAGGTCATCGACCTGACGGCGCACGACGAGACGGAGCAGATCGACGTACAGGGACTGCGCAGCGCGGTGTCCTGAGGCGTGTTCGGACGAAGGGCCGCCCGGCAGCATCCGGGGGCCCTTCGGCTTTCGCACGGTCGTGCTGTCCGCCTGTGTGGACGGTCACGCCATCCAGCGGTCCGGCCGGGCGTCCCTGCGCCCCGTCCGGGACCGCTCCGCCTGCCCCGCCAGCAGCTTGCGCGCCTCGGCCGCGTCCCGCAGCCGGGCCCGCACCGTCTTGTTCGCGCCTGTGTCCACACACACGTCGGCGACACCCCGGGCCCGCTCCCACGGCCCCTGCGTCATCCGTACGCTCTGCACCTTGGCGTGCGGCACCAGCGCCAGAGTCCGCCGCAGCAGCCCGGACCGGGCCGCGAACACCGCGTCCGTGACGGCGAGTCCGTACCCGCGCCACCACAGCGGCACGCACCAGCGGGCGCTGCGCGGCGCCGGTGACAGGTCCGCGGGCCCCGGCACGCTCACCCCGGGCAGCACGCGCGCGACGACGTCCTCGGCGATCTCGCGCGGAGCGACCGGCACCAGCACGGAGTTGGACGAGCCGGCCACGTCCAGCTCGACGCGCACCCACCCGCGCCGCCGCCACAGCAGCGGTTCCACGAGCCGCACGGTCTGGACGCGCCCCGGCGGGACCGTCTCATGGGCCCGGTCCAGCAGCCCGTGGTCGATGCGCAGCCCGTCGGGCGACTCGCCCACCGTCCAGTCGTACTCGGCGACGAACCGCCCGACGCTGCTCGCGCCCGCCGCGCCCAGCAGCGGCAGGGCGACCGCGAGGACCGTCCACAGGCTGTGGGTGAGCATCCACAGCACCGGCGGGACGACGAGCGCCCCGGCCAGCGACACCCAGGTCGCGCCCGTCAGCACCAGCGACAGTGCGAGGACGCCGGGTGGCACCCGCAGCAGCTGCCGGGACGGCGCCTCACCGACCTCGTGCGCGGTCTCGGGTGCGAAACCGGCCGCCCGGGCGAGCAGTTCGGCGCGCAGCGTCCGTGCCTCGTCCGCGCCGAGGAAGGCCAGCTCGTCCTTCTCGTCGGTGCCTATGACGTCGAGTTTGAGCTTGGAGACGCCCGCGACCCGGGCCAGCAGCGGCTGGGTGATGTCGATGGCCTGGATCCGCTCCAGCCGGATGTGCGCGGTGCGCCGGAAGACCAGCCCGGTACGGATGCGCAGTTCGCTCTCGGTCACCGCGAAATGCGTGAACCACCAGGAGCAGAAGCCGTAGAGGGCTGCGGCCGGGACGAGCACGGCCAGGCCGATCAGCAGCGTGGTCGTCGTCAGCCCCGTCAGATGGCGCTGTGCCCCGTCGGGGTCGTGCACGGCCCAGCCGATGAGCACGGCGACCGGTGCCCAGGCGCGGCGCAGCGGGGTGACCGGGTGCAGCCGCCGCTCGGTGACGTCGGGAACGGCCTCGGCGGCCCCGGGCGCCGTCACAGCCCCGCCGACCGGGCTTCGCCCAGCTCGGTGAGCCGGTCGCGCAGCCGTTCCGCTTCGGCCGGGTCCAGGCCCGGGATGGTCGCGTCGGTCGCCGCGGCGGCCGTGTGCAGCTGCACGCTGGCCAGCCCGAAGTGCCGCTCGACGGGGCCGGAGGTGACCTCGACCAGTTGCATCCGCCCGTACGGCACGACCGTCTCCTCGCGCCACAGCACGCCCCGGCTGATCAGCAGGTCGTCGGCCCGCTCGGTGTACCGCCAGGAACGCCAGTTGCGCTTGATCATCACCCAGCCCCAGGCCATCAGCGCCAGCGGCGGCAGCGCGAAGGCGGCCCAGGCCGCACCGGCCAGCAGCCCCGGCAGCAGCCCGGCGGCCAGGGCGATCAGCCCGAGCCACACGACCAGCAGCAACCGGCGCATCTTCAGCAGGCCGGGCGGCAGCGCGAGCCACACCGGCTCGTTCCCGAGGGCCTCGATCGTGCCCTGCGGCCCGTCCGGCCCCGTGTTCTGCGCACTCCCCGTATCCATGGGGCCAGCGTACGTAGGGGAGACTGTGTCCATGACTCCTACGACGGAGACCATGGTCGGAATCGGTGGCGCCGCGGAGAGCACCGACATGGTGCTCAACATCGGGCCGCAGCACCCGTCCACCCATGGCGTACTGCGGCTGAAGCTCGTCCTGGACGGCGAGCAGATCAGGCACGCGGAGCCGGTGATCGGCTATATGCACCGCGGCGCGGAGAAGCTGTTCGAGGCGCGCGACTACCGCCAGATCATCATGCTCGCCAACCGCCACGACTGGCTGTCGGCGTTCTCCAACGAGCTGGGCGTGGTCCTCGCGGTGGAGCGGATGCTCGGCATGGAGGTCCCCGAGCGCGCGGTGTGGCTGCGCACGCTGCTCGCCGAGCTGAACCGGGTGCTCAACCACCTGATGTTCCTCGGCTCGTACCCGCTGGAGCTCGGTGGGATCACCCCGATCTTCTACGCCTTCCGGGAGCGCGAGGAGCTCCAGCATGTCATGGAGGAGATCTCCGGCGGGCGGATGCACTACATGTTCAACCGGGTGGGCGGCCTCAAGGAGGATCTGCCGGCCGGGTGGACCACGCGCGCGCGTGCCTCCGTCGCCGACGTGCGCTCCCGGATGGACCGCTTCGACGACCTGGTGCTCGGCAACGAGATCTTCCGGGGCCGCACCCGGGGCGTCGGCACCCTCACCGCCGAGGCCGTGCACGCCTACGGGGTGAGCGGGCCGATCGGGCGCGCCTCGGGCGTCGACTTCGACCTGCGCCGGGACGAGCCGTACCTCGCCTACGGCGACCTCCAGGACACCCTGAAGGTGGTCACTCGGCAGGAGGGCGACTGCCTCGCCCGCTTCGAGTGCCTCCTGGACGTGGTCACCGCACGGCTGGGTGAGCGGGCCGCGCTGGTGGGCGCCGGTGCCATGGTCGTGGAGCACCTCTACGCGCCCGAGCGGGTCGAGGAGCGGTTGCGCGCGCTCGGGGTGTGACGGCCGTGTTTTCCGTTCCGGGACGCGTCCGCATGGTGAAATCCCGGCGGCTGTGGCAGCGTGATTCTCGCCACCCCTGATAAGGGTTGCGCTCAGATGAGCGGATCTTGAGCGGCTGCACTTCTCCAAAGTGTGGCACTGAGTGCCACCCTTTGATCGTTCATCGAGCGAAATCAAATGTGCGGAAACATCGCTCAGATGAGCGCTCTGAGGGGTCCAGAGAGGTTCTTGCGTTCAAGAAGTGAAAACATACGCCCGCGATCGCTTGCCGAGCCTTGACTTTCGATCCGCTGGCGGACGATTGGTTACAGGCGTATGACGCACGAGTGGACGTACCCAGACGCCTTTGATCTGGGTATGTTCCTGGCCGTCAGGGCAGCCACCGCGTCCTCGAGGAGTCGAGACCCGTGTCGGAAAACAAAGATCTTCAGGTAGCTGAGCACGGCACCAGCGTTGAGGGCGTGAAGTTCGTCTACGACTTCACCGAGGGCAACAAGGACCTCAAGGACCTCCTCGGTGGCAAGGGCGCGAACCTCGCGGAGATGACGAACCTGGGCCTTCCGGTCCCTCCCGGCTTCACCATCACCACCGAGGCCTGCAAGGTCTACCTCGACAGTGGCGAGGAGCCGGCGGCACTGCGTGACGAGGTGAGTGCACACCTCGACGCGCTCGAGGCCCGCATGGGCAAGAAGCTCGGCCAGGCCGACGACCCGCTGCTGGTGTCGGTGCGCTCGGGCGCCAAGTTCTCCATGCCCGGCATGATGGACACCGTCCTCAACATCGGCCTGTCCGACAAGTCGGTGCAGGGCCTGGCCAAGCAGGCCGGCGACGACCGGTTCGCGTGGGACTCCTACCGCCGCCTCATCCAGATGTTCGGCAAGACCGTCCTGGGCGTCGACGGCGAGCTGTTCGAGGACGCGCTGGACGCGGCCAAGGCGGCCAAGAAGGTCACGGTCGACACCGAGCTGGAGGCCGCCGACCTCAAGAAGCTCGTCACCAAATTCAAGAAGATCGTCAAGACCGAGGCCGCCCGGGACTTCCCGCAGGACCCCCGCGAGCAGATGGACCTCGCCATCCACGCGGTTTTCGACTCCTGGAACACCGACCGGGCCAAGCTCTACCGCCGCCAGGAGCGCATCCCGCACGACCTGGGCACGGCCGTCAACGTCTGCTCCATGGTCTTCGGCAACCTCGGCCCCGACTCCGGCACCGGCGTCGCCTTCACCCGCGACCCCGCCAGCGGCCACCAGGGCGTCTACGGCGACTACCTCCAGAACGCCCAGGGCGAGGACGTCGTGGCGGGCATCCGCAACACCGTGCCGCTCGCCGAGCTGGAGCAGATCGACAAGAAGTCGTACGACCAGCTCATGCAGATCATGGAGACGCTGGAGAACCACTACAAGGACCTCTGCGACATCGAGTTCACCATCGAGCGCGGTGTGCTCTGGATGCTCCAGACCCGCGTCGGCAAGCGCACCGCGGGCGCGGCCTTCCGCATCGCGACCCAGCTGGTGGACCAGGGCCTGATCGACGAGGCCGAGGCGCTCACCCGCGTCAACGGCGCCCAGCTCGCGCAGCTGATGTTCCCGCGCTTCGACGAGGACGCGAAGGTCGCGCAGGTCGGGCGTGGCATCGCCGCCTCCCCGGGCGCGGCCGTCGGCAAGGCCGTCTTCGACTCCTACACGGCCGTGAAGTGGTCGCGTTCCGGCGAGAAGGTCATCCTGATCCGCCGCGAGACCAACCCCGACGACCTGGACGGCATGATCGCCGCCGAGGGCATCCTGACCTCCCGCGGCGGCAAGACCTCCCACGCGGCCGTCGTCGCGCGCGGCATGGGCAAGACCTGTGTCTGCGGCGCCGAGGAGCTGGAGGTCGACACCAAGCGCCGCCGGATGACCGTGCCGGGCGGGCACGTCGTCGAGGAGGGAGACGTCGTCTCCATCGACGGCTCCTCGGGCAAGGTCTACCTCGGTGAGGTACCGGTCGTGCCGTCGCCGGTCGTGGAGTACTTCGAGGGCCGGATGCACCCGGGCGCCGACGACGCCGACGAGCTGGTCGAGGCCGTCCACCGGATGATGGCCTTCGCCGACCGCAAGCGCCGCCTGCGGGTGCGCGCCAACGCCGACAACGCCGAGGACGCGCTGCGCGCCCGCCGCTTCGGCGCCCAGGGCATCGGCCTGTGCCGCACCGAGCACATGTTCCTCGGCGACCGGCGCGAGCTGGTGGAGCGGCTGATCCTGGCCGACACGGACGCCGAGCGCGAGGAGTCCCTCAAGCAGCTGCTCCCGCTCCAGAAGCAGGACTTCGTGCAGCTCTTCGAGTCGATGGACGGCCTCCCGGTCACCGTCCGCCTGCTGGACCCGCCGCTGCACGAGTTCCTCCCGGACATCACCGAGCTGTCCGTCCGCGTGGCCCTCGCCGAGTCCCGTGAGGAGCCGCACGAGAACGAACTCCGCCTGCTCCAGGCGGTCCACCGCCTGCACGAGCAGAACCCGATGCTGGGTCTGCGCGGTGTCCGCCTCGGCCTGGTCATCCCCGGCCTGTTCACCATGCAGGTCCGCGCGATCGCCGAGGCCGCGGCCGAGCGCAAGGCCGCCAAGGGCGACCCGCGCGCCGAGATCATGATCCCGCTCGTGGGCACGGTCCAGGAGCTGGAGATCGTGCGCGAGGAGGCCGACGCGGTCATCGCCGAGGTCGAGGCCGCCTCGGGCGCGCAGCTGAAGCTGTCCATCGGCACGATGATCGAGCTGCCGCGCGCCGCGCTCACCGCCGGTCAGATCGCCGAGGCCGCGCAGTTCTTCTCCTTCGGCACGAACGACCTGACCCAGACGGTGTGGGGCTTCTCGCGGGACGACGTGGAGGCGAGCTTCTTCACGGCGTACCTGGAGAAGGGCATCTTCGGTGTCTCCCCGTTCGAGACGATCGACAAGGACGGTGTCGGCTCGCTGGTGAAGCTGGCCGCCAAGGCCGGCCGGGAGACCCGCCCCGACCTCAAGCTCGGCGTCTGCGGCGAGCACGGCGGCGACCCCGAGTCGGTCCACTTCTTCCACGAGGTCGGACTCGACTACGTCTCCTGCTCCCCGTTCCGCATCCCGGTGGCCCGCCTGGAAGCGGGCCGGGCGGCGGTCCAGTCCCAGGGCAGCGACCACCGCTGACCCGGGGGCAAAAGAACCCGGAGCCGTCGGCGGTCCCCGACCCTCACCGATCGCGGCGGCTCCGGCGCACGGAGAAGAGCGGGGCGGCACCTTGTGCGGAGGTGCCGCCCCGCTCTCGCGCGTTCCGTCTCTCGCGTTTCGCGCGTTCCGTTCAGGGCCCGGGGACGGTCACTGCGGCAGGCCGTCGCGCAGGCATACGACCGTGTCGGTGCGGGCCGCGGTCAGCAGGGCGGTGAGGGTGGGCAGCCCGGTCGCCAGCGGGGTGGACTCCAGGTCGGCGAGGGCGAAGAGGCCGTGGTGGTCGTGCTCCGAACTGCGCAGGACGGGCTGCCCGGCCGGGAGCCGGCCACCGTGGAAGTAGAAGTCGATCACCGGCCCGGTGCCCAGCACGTCGGCCCGGTGGTCGTACCCGATGAACCGCAGGTCCCCGTCGAGCTCGATGCCGGTCTCCTCGTGCAGCTCCCGGCGTGCGGCGCCGACGGGGTCCTCGCCGTGGTCGAGCATGCCGCCCGGCAACCCCCAAAGGCCCGCGGCGGGCTGGCCACCGGCGTAGCGCAACAGCAGGATCCGGTCCTCGGCGTCGAGCAGCAGGACGCAGGACGCGACGATGGTCTGCGGCAACGTCTTGACCCACTCGTCGCGGGGCAGCACACGCGGCGCGTTCGGGGCGGGCACGGTCGTGTCCACGGTGGTGTTCCTTCCGTCGGCGGGGCAGCCCGGACGAGCTGCCCCGAACGGTGGAACGGCCGGGCCCGCCGATGGTCACCGGCGCGTCCGGCTCAGGTGTCGCAGGCGACCCCGTCGTTGTCCCGGTCCAGGTGGGAGGCGTACCCGGGCTCACCCCGGTGGATGGGGGCGGCACCGGCGGCACGGACCTCGCTGCAGTTGCCGTAGTACACGCCCCCGCCGCCCCCCGAGCCGCCGTCGTCGGACCCGCCGCCCGCCGCCGGTCGCGCGGTGACCGTGGTGGTCACCTCGACGGTCTTCGTGGCCGTGACGGTGGGGGCGGGCTCCGGCTCCTTCGCGGGCGGTGTCGCGGTGGTGGTGGCCGTCGCGGTGACCGTGACCGTCGGGCGGGGCTTGGCGGACACGGGTTTCGCGTCGTCCGTGCCCTCCTCACCGCTCGCGCCCAGGCCGATGCCGATGAACAGGGCGAGCCCGAGGGCGGGCAGCACGTAGCGCTTGCGGGCCCAGCGGGGTGCCGGTCCGCCGGGCTGCGGCACCGGCGGTGCGGGGTACGGGCCGGTGTACGGATTGGTCATGGTCATCCCCCCAGGGCTGATACGTGAGGGGATGACCGTAGGACCGGATGGCCGGGCATGAGGAAGGAGTGACCAATTTGTGATGGTCATGTGAAGTCACATCGGTGGCGTTGTCCCTGCCGGTCCGGCCGGTGCCGTTTGTGCCCCACGGGCGTCAGGCCTACGCCGGCAGCGCCGGGGCCTCCCGTCTCGGCCTCCTCGGGCGGTCGCCGCCGGGCCCGGAGGCGCCCTCGCCCGGCGGTCGCGCGGACGGCAGCCGGATCACCACGTCGAGACCGCCGGTCGCCGCCGCACGCAGCGCCGCCTCGCCGCCGCCGGCGTGGGCGAGGCGCTGCACCAGGGCGAGACCGAGACCGAGACCCCTCATCGGTGACGTGCACGTCGACCCAGCGGGGCCGGCTGTCGCGCAACGCCCGCCGGGGCGGGGCCTGGAGCCGCAGCTCGACTGTGACGGTGCTGCCCGCCGGGGACGCCCGCAAGGCGTTGGACAGCAGGTTGTCCATGATCTGCTCGACGGCCCCCGGCACCGCGAGCACCGGGCCCGCACTCCCGGCGAAGAGCACGAGGGAGACGCCCTCCCGCGCGAACAGGGGCTGCCAGGTACGGTGCCGCTCGGCGCAGACCCCGCCCAGGTCGACGGTGGTGGGGATGGCCGCGTGCTCTTCCAGCCGGGCCATGGCCAGCAGGTGCTCGACCATGCGGGCCAACCGGTCCGTCTCGGTGACGGCGGCGGTGAGGCTGCCCCGGGCCCGGGCGGCGATGTCCGGCGTCCAGGCCGGGGCCAAGCCCCGGCTCTCGCGCACCCTGCACGGCCTGTGGCTGCTCCTGTTCGCGCTGCTGCTGCCGCAGGTGCTCGCGCTGATCCCGATCTCCGCGCTCGCCGCCGTCCTCGTGGCACAGCGGCTGGAAGCTGTTCGGGCCCGCCGAGTTCCCGAAGATGTGGCGGCAGGACAGGGGCGAGTTCGCGGTGATGACGATGACCATGCTGGTCATCGTGGCGACCGCGCTGCTGGAGGGCGTGCTGTTCGGACTCGCCGCGGGAATCGTGCTGGCCGCGCTGCGCATGTCGCAGACCGTGATCCGCCAGCACGTGGAGCAGGACACGGCGAAGGTCGTCATGGCGGGCAACGCCACGTTCCTGCGGCTGCCGAAGGTGATCGACGCGCTGGAGGCGGCCGCCGCGTCCGGGAAGCCGCGGATCCGGCTCGACCTGACCGGCGTGACCCACCTGGACCACGCTTGCCGCCAGCAGGTCGAGGAGTTCACCGCCCAGCAGCGGGGACTGGGGCTGCGGGTGGAGCTGCTGATGCCGGGCGAGGCGAAGCAGGCCGGTGCCGCGCCGCCCGCCTTCGAGGGCCCGGCGGCGGCGCCGCTGCCCAGGCGTCCGGCCACCCGTGCCGAGGAGGCCGCGGCGGAACCGCCGCCCTGGCCCCCCGCGGACGCCGAGTGGTTCTACCTCGACGCGAGGCCCCTCCCGGAGGAGCACGCGCGCTCACCCCTCGTGGGCTGACCCACCCGTGTGGGACATGCCGAGGCGGCGTGCCCGCCCGAGCAGGCGTGCACGCCACCGCGTTCGTGCCGGGGGCCGGATCAGCCGCAGCTGCCCGAGATCCACCGGTGGGAGCGGACCCTGTACGTGCCGGCCAGGTTGCCGCCGTGCTGCTGGCGGGTGCAGCCGACGCGGTCGGAGTAGTTGGCGCCCCGGTAGTAGGCGACACCGGTGGAGCTGCTGGTGCCGGCGTTCCACACCGACTTCACGTTGGTCGTGGCGGCCCAGGAACACCTGACGGCACCGCTCTGCCAGTCGGGGTCGGCCACGTCCCACGCGCACTTGCTGCCGGTGAAGTTGGCTCCGGTCCAGAAGCAGATGTGCCCGGACGCGCAGTCCACCGCGGCGGGCGCGGCCGGGGCCGCCGACGCGGAGCTCGGCACGGCCAGGGCGGTGACGGCGGCGGCGCTGACGGTGAGAACCGCGAGCAGCGAGTTCGTACGAGAGTGCCGGCGTACGGAAAGGCGCATGAGCCTGGTCTCCTCGGAGGTCGGGGACGGTGGATCGGACGGCCCGACGCTGGCAAGGCGCGACCGGGCCGGGCAAGGACGCGGGGGCCGTCTGGGATGCCGGGACGGTGTCCCGGCGCCTGCCTGGCGCGTTCCGGAACCGTTGGGACGGCCATGGGACGCCTTTGGTGGCACAGTGTCGGCACGAGACGCCCGACCAGCGTCCGTTGGGGATTCCCGAGGGGGAATGGCGTTGTCCGCATGCCCTGAAACGGAGCGGTTCGCCGCGCTGTTGCGTTCACTCAAGAGCCGGTCCGGACTGAGTTACGAGGCCCTCGCCAGGAAGTCCGGCCTGGCGGGCTCGACCCTGCACCGCTACTGCCGTGGTACGTCGGTGCCGCAGGACTACGGCAGCGTGCATCGGCTGGCCACGGTCTGCGGCGCGACCCCGGACGAACTGCGCACCCTGCACCGTCTGTGGGCCCTGGCCGACGCGGCGCGGGCAGCCGCCGCCGCGGCCGGTGCCGGTGCCGGATCCGCGGCCGGTGCGGAGGAAGAGAAGGACGACCGAGCGGAATCCGAGGCCGAAGGGCGGGCACGCGCCACGGACGCGGCCCTCGGCCGGGACGCCGGGCCCGGCACGGATTCGGCCACGGGGCGGCCCGCCGAGTCCGCTACGGATTTGGCCTTGGGTCGGGCCGCCGGGCCTGCCGGGGTC
>NZ_JBEXSH010000082.1:0-17718 GCF_040613555.1 Streptomyces sp. NPDC006265 | reverse complement strand
GCCCTGGCGCCAGTTCCAGCGGCGGCAGGTCACGCCCGCGTCGTCGCACCACACCATGCAGCGAGAGAACGGCTGAACACCACCGCAACCGGCGGTCGCCTGCGGCGCACTGGCGGCGACCGGCGCCGGGCCCGGTGAACCCGCGGGGTCAGCGGGCCATCTCCTCCTTCAGTGCCGCCACGAACGTGTCCACGTCCTCCTCGGTCGTGTCGAAGGCGCACATCCAGCGGACGTCGCCCGCGGCCTCGTCCCAGAAGTAGAAGCGGAACCGCTTCTGGAGGCGCTCGCTCACGTCGTGGGGCAGCCGGGCGAAGACCGCGTTGGCCTGCACGGGGTAGAGGATCTCCACCCCGTGCACGGCCCGCACGCCCTCGGCGAGGCGCCGGGCCATCTCGTTGGCGTGGCCGGCGTTGCGCAGCCACAGGTCCCGGGCGAGCAGGGCCTCCAGCTGCACCGACACGAAGCGCATCTTGGAGGCGAGCTGCATGGACAGCTTCCGCAGGTGCTTCATGTGGCTGACGGCGTCCTGATTGAGGACCACGACGGCCTCACCGAACAGGGCACCGTTCTTCGTGCCGCCCAGGGAGAGGATGTCGACCCCGGCGGCATTGGTGAGCGTCCGCATCGGGACGTTCAGGGTGGCGGCGGCGTTGGCCAGCCGCGAGCCGTCCAGGTGCACCTTCATGCCGTGCGCGTGGGCGTGCTCGCACAGGGCGCGTATCTCCTCCGGCGTGTAGACCGTGCCCAGCTCGGTGGCCTGGGCGATCGAGACGACCTGCGGCATCGCGCGGTGCTCGTCGTCCCAGCCGTACGCCTGCCGGTCGATCAGCTCGGGCGTGAGCTTGCCGTCGGGCGCCGGAACGGTCAGCAGCTTCAGGCCGCCGACCCGCTCCGGGGCGCCGCACTCGTCGACGTTGATGTGCGCGCTCTCCGCGCAGATCACCGCACCCCAGCGGTCGGTGACCGCCTGGAGCGCGACGACGTTCGCGCCGGTGCCGTTGAAGACCGGGAAGGCCTCCGCCGTGGGCCCGAAGTGACTGCGGACCACCTGCTGGAGGTTCTCGCTGTACGCGTCCTCGCCGTACGCGACCTGGTGCCCACCGTTGGCCAGAGCCAGGGCGGCGAGCACCTCCGGGTGCGCCCCGGCATAGTTGTCGCTGGCGAAACCGCGGACCTCGGGGTCGTGATGACGGCGGGCGTCGGTCTTCGGCGGGTTCACGGCTTCTCGGTGAGCCACAGACGGATTCCGTTCACTTCGGCGGCGGGCTTCTCCCAGACCTCGGTGATGGCCTTGGCGAGGTCCTTGACGTCGGTGAAGCCCGCGAACTTCGCGTTGGGCCGGTCGGCACGCATCTCATCGTGCACCAGCGCCTTCACTACCAGGATCGCGGCAGCCGACGTCGGACCCTCGGCGCCCCCGGCCTTGCGGAAGTAGTCCGCCATGGCCAGCGTCCACGCCTCGGCCGCCGCCTTACCGGCCGCGTAGGCGGCGTTGCCCGCGGTGGGCTTGCTGGCGCCCGCGGCGCTGATCAGCACGTACCGCCCGCGGTCGCTGCGTTGCAGCCCCTCGTGAAAGGCGAGGGACGTGTGCTGCACCGTGCGGACCAGCAGCATCTCCAGGAAGTCCCAGTCGTCGAGGCTGGTCCGGGTGAAGGTCTCGCTGCCGCGCCAGCCGCCGACGAGATGGACCAGGCCGTCGACGCGGCCGAAGTCCTTCTCGATGCGGGTGGCCCAGTCGCGGGTGGCCCCCAGGTCCAGCAGATCGACCGTGTCACCGGTGACGGTGGCGCCGCCGGTCGCGTAGCGCGCCGCGTCCACCGCCTCGGCCAGCCGCTCCGGATCGTTGTCCGAGCCGATGACGGTGGCTCCCGCCTCGGCCAGTCTGAGCAGCGCGGCCCGGCCGGCCGGCCCGCCCGCTCCGGCCACCGCGATCACCGCACCGCTGAGCGCCCCGTTCCCCATGACCTTCGCCTCCTGAGCAGTGTTCTCGGTACGCCGATCGCTCACGCCGCGACCCGCTCGGCGCTGTCCGCCGTGATGCCCTTGGTGGAGGCGATCACGTTCTTCAGTTTCTTGGACAGTGCCTCATAGAACATGCTCAGCGGAAACTCGTCCGGAAGCACGTCATCGACGAGTTTGCGCGGCGGCTGCGTCGTGTCCAGGGCGTCGGGGCCCTTGGCCCACTTCGAGCCCGGGTGCGGGGAGAGGTAGGTGGAGACCAGCTCGTACCCGGCGAACCAGTGGACGAGCTTCGGGCGGTCGATGCCGTCGCGGTACAGGTCCTCGATCTCCGCGCACAGCTGGTTGGTGACCTGCGGAGCGCGCTCCCAGTCGATGGTGAGCCTGTTGTCGGTCCAGCGGACGACATCGTGCTTGTGCAGGTAGGCGAAGAGGAGCTGGCCCCCGAGGCCGTCGTAGTTGCGGACGCGCTCGCCGGTGACGGGGAAGCGGAACATGCGGTCGAAGAGCACCGCGACCTGCACGTCACGGGCCTGCGGGACGCCGTCCGCCTCCAGCTTCACGGCCTCCTTGAAGGCGGTGAGGTCGCAGCGCAGCTCCTCCAGGCCGTACATCCAGAACGGCTGGCGCTGCTTGATCATGAACGGGTCGAAGGGCAGGTCGCCGTGGCTGTGGGTGCGGTCGTGGACCATGTCCCACAGGACGAACGCCTCCTCGCAGCGCTTCTGGTCGTGGACCATCGCGGCGACGTCCTCGGGGAGCTCCAGGCTCAGGATGTCGACGGCGGCGTCGGTCACCCGGCGGAAGCGGGCGGCCTCGCGGTCGCAGAATATGCCGCCCCAGGTGAATCGTTCCGGCGCCTCGCGCACGGCGATGGTCTCGGGGAACAGCACGGCCGAGTTCGTGTCGTAGCCCGCCGTGAAGTCCTCGAACGTGATGCCGCAGAACAGCGGGTTGTCGTAGCGGGTGCGCTCCAGCTCGGCCAGCCAGTCCGGCCAGACCATGCGCAGCACGACCGCCTCGAGGTTGCGGTCCGGGTTGCCGTTCTGCGTGTACATGGGGAAGACGACGAGGTGCTGGAGGCCGTCCGCGCGGTTCGCGGCGGGCTGGAAGGCCAGCAGCGAGTCGAGGAAGTCGGGCCCCTGGAAGCCGCTGTCGGCCCACCGGGTCAGATCCTTGACCAGGGCCTCGTGATAGGCGCCGTCGTGCGGGAGCAACGGGGAGAGCTCCAGGACGGCGTCGGCGACCTGGCGGACGGCGAGCTCGGCGTCGACGGGGTCGGGCGCGCCCTCGGCGTCGAAGTCGATCGACCCGTCCTTGGACTGCCATGGCCGGATCCGCTCCACGGCATCCTTGAGCACGGGCCATGCCGGGTGCTCCACCACCCTGACCACGGGAGGAAGACCTTCCTCCGAACCCACCTGCACAAGAATTTCCGTCATGTCCCACCTTCCACGGGAGAATCTCACGTATGCAGACCGTATACACACGAGCTTCCTCCCAGCAAGGGTGAACCCGAGAAAATATCCTGCCTGACCCGCACCATCACCGCACGTTTTCCTGTCGGTCATGCTTCTGCCCGGATGCACGGCAACCATGCCCTCACTCTCTGCACAGGGCGGGTCCAGGCGATACGGTCAGGGGGGCCGTCAGGCCTCCAGTGCCGCCTGTCGACGGAAGAGAGTCGCGTCTTGAACTTCCTCACCATCGGTCACCGCGGAATCATGGGTGTGGAACCCGAGAACACCCTCCGGTCCTTCGTCGCCGCCCAGGAGGCGGGGCTCGACGCCATCGAACTCGATCTGCATCTGAGCAAGGACGGCGCGCTCGTCGTCATGCACGACACGGATGTGGACCGCACGACCGACGGCACCGGGCCGATCGCCGAGAAGACCCTCGCCGAGCTGCGGGCCCTGGACGCGGGCCGGGGCGAGCGCGTCCCGGTGTTCGAGGAGGTCCTGGAGGCGGTGCAGTCGCCGCTCCAGGCGGAGATCAAGGACGCCCAGGCGGCGCGTGCCCTGGCCGAGGTCATGAACGAGCGCGGACTGGCCGGCCGGGTGGAGGTGTCCTCGTTCCACGACGAGGCGATCGCCGAGATCAAGCCACTGGTGCCGGGGGTGCGCACCGCGCTGATCGCCAGCCGCTACGGCACCGACATCGTGGACCGCGCCGTCCAGGCCGGCGCCCAGACGGTCTGCCTGAACATCCGCAGGCTCACCCTGGAGATCGTGGAGCGGGCCCGCAAGGCCGACCTGAGGATCATCGGCTGGGTGGTGAACACGCAGGACCAGCTGCGGCTCGTCCGGGCGTTCGGTCTGGACGGCGCGACCACCGACCACCCGGACATCAAGCGCACGGGCCGTTTCACGGCCTAGTCGAGCTCCTTGACCAGCAGCTCGAACTGCAGGTCGTCGCGCTGCGGGACGCCGAAGCGCTCGTCGCCGTACGGGAACGGGGTCATCCGTCCCGTACGGCGGTAGCCGCGCCGCTCGTACCAGGCGATGAGGTCGTCGCGCACGGAGATCACGGTCATCTGCATCTCCCGCACGCCCCAGGTCGCGCGAGCGTGCCGCTCCGCCTCCGCGATGATCACCTTGCCGAGGCCCGCGCCCTGGAGCAGGGGAGTGACGGCGAACATCCCGAAATAGGCGTGGTCGCCCTGGTGCTCCAGCTGACAGCAGGCGACGATCCTGCCGTCCCGCTCCACGGCCATGAGCCGGCTCTCGGGCGACTTGATGACCTCCAGCACCCCCTCCGGGTCGGTCCGCTGCCCTTCGAGGATGTCCGCCTCGGTGGTCCACCCGGCCCGGCTGTCGTCGCCCCGGTACGCCGACTCGATCAGCGCGACCAGCTCATCGACGTCGGCGTCGGTGGCATCGCGGAAGGTCAGTGCGGTGGCGGCGGTCTCCATGGGCGTACGTCTCCGTATGTGGCGCGGCTCGGGCAGGGATGAGCGTAACGCCGCCACTAAGCTCCCCTGCATGGTGCATGTACTCAGCAGCCGGATCCTGCTCCGTCCCACCGACCCCGAGCGGTCCCGGGCCTTCTACGGCGAGCAGCTCGGCCTCGCCGTCTACCGGGAGTTCGGCACGGGAGCGGAGCGTGGCACGGTCTTCTTCATGGGCGGCGGCTTCCTGGAGGTCTCGGGCCGGTCCGAGACGCCCCCGGCGCCCACCGTACGGCTGTGGCTGCAGGTCGACGACGTGGCCGCGGCACAGGAGGAACTGCGGGCGAAGAGCGTGGACATCGTGCGGCCGCCCGTGAAGGAACCGTGGGGGCTGGTCGAGATGTGGATCGCGGATCCGGACGGGACGCCGATCGTGCTGGTCGAAGTACCGGCGGACCACCCGATGCGCCACCGGCCGGGCATCTGAGCTCAGTCCGGGCGGTGTACCCAGCCCCGGTCGGCCCGGGTGAGTTCGCGAAAGCCCGCCCCGGCCAGGAGGGCGAGCGGGGCACGGTCGGCGGCCGATTCGTAGGCGACGAGCCGGTCGACGCCGCACAGCCGCAGCCAGTCGGCTGCCCGGGCGAGCAGCCAGTGCTCCAGGCCGGTGCCGTGCTGCGCGGGGTCGATGCACAGGTTGCCGATGTCGGCGAGACCGGCCGCTCGGGCGTGGCGTTCCGGGCGGGCCAGGGCCGTGTCGATCTCGATGTACCCGAGGGCCCCGCCCGCCGCCCGGGCCGTAAAGCGGGTCCCGCACTCCCCCAGCGTGCGCTCGGCCGTGACGCCCGGCCGGGGCTCGGGGGCCGGCAGGTCGGCCACCCGGGCGATCAGGATGACCTCGGTGTCCCCGGTGTGCCGGAACCCCGCGCGTTCGTACAGGGCCCGGATGTGGGGCCAGTTGCGGGGCAGGCCGTAGACGAGCGGGGCGGGCAGGGATCCGTCGGCGTACCGTACGCGGGCGTTCCAGCGGGCGAACTGTGCGAGGCACGCCCCCATCAGCAGGTCCGCGGCGAGGTCGGCGTCCGGCCAGAGAGACGCCGCCGGACGGTGGACGAACCAGTTGATCTCGGCGGCGTCCCGGTGGTCCGTGCCGACCTCGGCATCCGCCCGGTAGCGCAGCAGGTGGGCCGCGGCGACGAGGTGTCCGCGCAGCTCGGCGACGAGCGTCGTCCGCTCGGCCACCCACGGGTCCGTGATGAACTCGCCGGGCTGCCGCTCCAGGTCGCCCAGGACGGTGTTCACGGAGACGGAGACGCCGGGGACGACGGCCGCCACGTGCAGGTTGACCAGGTCGGTCAGCTGGTCGCGGTCGGTCCGGCGGAAGGGACGCACCTCGGGCGCGGGCATGGGTACCTCCGGGCAGGGTGAAGGGAGCTGGAGGCCGCCACGCGGTGCGGTACGGGAGTGAGGGTACGCCGGGGCCGAGGCCGCACACCAGTGGGTTTCCCCGGATGGCAGGGAGCCCGGGGGGCGGCTTAGCGTGCTGGAGGGGGACCTCCGGGGGCCTGTCCCCGCCGCTCGTGGAAGGAACACCATGAAGCTCGACGCACCGGTGGCCGGCGGCCCCTGCTGGACCGAGCTGGGGACCAGCGACCTGGACGCGGCCCGGCGGTTCTACACGCGGCTGTTCGGCTGGCGGCCCGAGACGGACGCTCGTCAGGAGGCCGGCGGCTACACCGTCGCGCACCTCGGGGACGCCGCCGTGGCCGCACTCGCTCCGCTGTATCAGCCGTCGCAGCCGGTCGCGTGGAACGTGTCGTTCGCGGTGACCGACGCGGACGCCACCGTCCGTGCGGTGACGGAGGCGGGCGGGACACTGCTGTTCGGCCCGATGGACGTGTTCGACGTGGGCCGTTTCGCGGTGGCCGCCGATCCGGGCGGTGCCGTGTTCCAGCTGTGGCAGGCGGGGACGTTCCCGGGTGCCGGGCTGTTCAACGCGCCCGGATCGCTGGGCTGGGTGGAGCTGATGACGCGGGATCCGGGGGGGGCCGTGTCCTTCTACACGCGGGTGTTCGGCTGGACGGTGGCTCCGTCGGACCGCTACACCCAGTGGGGCGTCGGCGGCGCGGACTTCGGCGGCATGGTGACGATGGACGAGAAGTTCCCGCCCGAGGTGCCGGCGCACTGGCTGCCGTACTTCGCGGTCGCCGACGTGGACGACACCACCGCTGTCGTCCAGCAGCACGGCACGGTCCTGATGGTGCCCACCTCCGTGCCCGACGGGCCGCGCATCGCGGTGCTCCGGGACCCGCAGGGGGCGATGTTCGGCGTCTACCGGGCGGGCGACGAGGGCTGAGGCGGCGGTGTGCGACGCGGGGGGAGCAGCTGCGGCTTGCGCTGAAGTGCGCTCCAGCTCCTAGTGCCGCGGCAGGCAACGTTTGCCCGTTGAGGAGCGGCGTCCGGTGGGGGTACCCCCTGCTCGAGCGGAGTCGAGAGCTTGGGGGAGCGTGCCGGGCGTCGTGACGGGGCGAACGTTGCCTGTTGCGGCACTAGCGTCCTGCGTACGACCTGCCGGGAGGGGACGAGAGCGGGCGTTACACACTGTTCGGCAAGACCGGTCTGCGCGTGAGCGAGCTGAGCCTCGGCGCCATGACCATCGGGGACGACTGGGGCTGGGGCGCCGGAAAGGAGACCAGCGCCCGGATCCTCGACGCCTACGCGGAGGCGGGCGGCAACTTCGTCGACACCGCCAACAACTACACCGACGGCAGCTCGGAACGGATCCTCGGAGAACTGCTCGAGGGGCGGCGCGACAGGTTCGTGCTGGCCAGCAAGTACACCTGCGCCATCCGCGACGGCGACGTCAACGCCGCGGGCAATCACCGCAAGAACCTGATCCAGTCCGTGGAGGCGAGCCTGCGACGGCTGCGCACCGACCGGCTGGACGTGCTGTGGGTGCACGCCCGGGACAACTTCACACCCGTCGAGGAGGTCATGCGGGCCCTGGACGAACTGGTTCGCACGGGCAAGGTGCTGTACGTCGGTGTCTCGGACTGGCCCGCTTGGGAGATCGCCCGGGCGGGCACCCTGGCGGAGCTGCGGGGCTGGACCGCGTTCGCCGGCTCGCAGCTGCGCTACAGCCTGCTGGATCGGACCCCGGAGCGCGAACTGCTGCCGCAGGCCCGGGCGTTCGACCTGGCCGTGCTCGCGTGGGCGCCGCTCGCGGCCGGGAAGCTCACCGGCAAGTACCGCAGGGGCGAGGCCGGCCGGCTGGGCACCACCGGCGCGGACGCCGACCCGCGCGAGGAGGCGGTGATCAGCGCCGTGCTGGAGGTCGCCGAGCAGGGCGGCTGGAGCCCGGCCCAGGTGGCACTGGCCTGGCTGCTGGCGCGGCCGGGCAACGTGGTGCCGATCATCGCGGCGACCGGGGAGAGCCAGCTCGCCGACAATCTGGGCGGTGTCGGCGTCCGCCTCGACGCGGAGGCCCTCGCCCGGCTCGACGAGGTGAGCGCGGTGCCGCTCGGATTCCCGCATGACTTCGTCCGCGAGCCCGCCATCACCCGGAACATCTACGGCGACCGCTGGGCGGCCGTCGACGACCGCCGCTCCACGCATCGCCGCACCGTGCACGAGGTGCTGTGACCAGTACGCCGACGCGCCCCGGCCGGTGGTCGGTTCAGGCCCGCAGCACGCCGAGCCGCCCTTCGAGCTGGCTGAGCAACTTCCCTAGCAATGCTGCGAGTTCGCCCTGCTCGGGGCCGTCCAGGCCGGACAGCACGGCGGTCTCGTAGGCGAGCTGGACGGGCAGGATGCCGTCGACGAGGTCGCGTCCGGCGTCGGTGAGGCGGAGGTGGACCACGCGGCGATCCCGGGTGTCCCCGCGCCGCTCGACCAGACCGCGCTCGGTCAACTGCTTCAGGCGTTTGGTGACCGCGGCCCCCGAGGAGAAGGTCTCCCGGGCCAGCTCTCCGGGCGTCAGCTCGTGCCCGGTGCGGCGCAGCGCACCCAGCAGATCGAACTCGGGCCGGCTCAGGCCCGCCCGGCGCAGCGGAGCGTCCTCGGCCTGCTGCAGCAGCGCGGCACAGCGGTTGATCCGCCCGATGACCTCCATCGGACCGGTGTCGAGCCCGGGCTGCACGGTCTGCCACTGCCGGACGACGGCGGCCACGGTGTCGCCCCGCCGGCCGCCGCCGGGATCGGCTTCGCCGTGGATCCCGGCGTCCGGGTCGGCTTCGCCGGGCAGGTCGCGAGCCGGATCACCCACGGTGGTTGCCCGCCCCTCGGCCGAACGCCCGTCGGGACCATCGCCCGCGGCCACCCGAGCGCCGCCGACGGGCTCCCCTCCGGCCGCTGCCCCCTCGTCGGCCGCCCGTTCCTCCGCCACCGGCTCTGCCTCGTACCCCGGTTGCGGGGCCCGTCCCCAGCCGCTTCCCGTGGGCGATGGTCCTTCGGTCGGCGTCATGGCCGTGCGTCCTCCGTTTCGGTGGCCGGGTCCCGGTCCGGGAGCAGTCCCTGGCGTCGGGCCGTAGCGGCGAGCGTACGGTGTCCGGACTGTTCGGCGAGCACGACCCGCTCCTGGGGCTGGGCCCGCTGCCACCATTCACCGGCGGCGGCGTCGGCCGTGGCGCGCAGATCGGACAGGGCGACGGCGAGGCCGCGGCGGGCGGATTCCAGGGCCGTGGGGCCGGGGTCCGGCTCGGCCAGGACGCGGACGGTGTGCTCGCGGGCCCGGTCGGCGGCGGCCAGCGCGCGGTCGACGCGGTCGCCCGCGCGCCGGTTGGTGACCGCGACGGCGGCGACGAACCCGACCAGCACACCGACGACGGTGTCCACCACCCGCTCCGCCATCAGCGTCCCGGTCTCCTGGTATCCGGCGAACTCCGTGATGAGCAGGGCCATCGGCGTCACGCAGACGCTGCCGAGCCAGTAGTTCCGGCTGATCAGCACCTCCGCACCGAAGCTGAACGCGAGGCAGCACAGCACGAGCGCCGCCGGGCCCAGGTGCGCGAGCGGCACGACGGCCAGGAAGACGAGCACGCCGACGACGTTGCCCACGACCCGCTGGACGGCCCGGCTCCAGGTCAGCGCGATGTTCGCCTGGTACAGCGAGGCGGCGGTGACCAGCGCCCAGTAGGGGCGGCCGATCCCCAGGGCGAGGGAGGCGTAGCCGGCGAGCGCGCAGCCGAGCGCGGTACGTGCCGCGAGCGGGGTCAGCGGGCCCAGCCGCGACCAGAGGGGCCGGGCCGCGTCCACGCCGAGCAGTCCGTCGGCCGCGTGCGGCAGTCCGGCCTCCGGGACGGGGCCGGTGCCGCGCAGCGAGCCCGCCCACGCGCGCAGCCGGCCCGCCTCCGCCTGCGTCGGCGCCGCGAGGGCGACCTCGGCGCGGACGACGAGGCGTTCGAGGGCCCGCCGGGTCCGGGAGGAGGCACTGGTGGACAGGAGCGACTGCCAGGCGGCCTGCACGGCGGCATAGCCCGCGGCGCGGGCCCGGGCGTGGCCCTCCCCGGTTCCGCCGGTGTCGGCGTACCCGGCGGCGGCCTTCAGAGCGGCGGCGGTGGCGCGGCGCTCCGGTCCGTGCGGCCGGACCAGCACGGGCGCCATGCAGACCAGCCAGGCCCACGCGCCTGTGGCGGCGGCCAGGGCCAGGTGTCCGGGCACCTGGGCGAGGGTCTGCGGCGCGAACAGGGATGCGGAGCTGACGAAGGTGAGGACGACGTTGCCCGGCGGGCCGACCCGGGTGGCGTCGCACAGCACCTTCTGGGCGGCGGCCAGCAGCGCACCGACCGTGACCAGCACGACAGCGCTGCCGGTGAGCGAGGCCGCGACCAGGGCCACGCCGAACCCACCGAGCATGCCCAGCACCACCCACACCAGGACCCGGGCCCGGGCGGCGTACGGCCGGCTGTGGGCGTACAGCGCGCACAGGGACCCGGCCATCGCGTACATCACGAGGTCGAGCCGGCCGAGCGCCAGAAGGGTGAAGGCGGGCGGGGCGATCGCCGCGACCACGCTCAGCGCGGGCTTGAACCAGATCTCCGAGGGCCTGCCGAGGCGCAGCACACCCGCCAGGGGGAGATGCCGGGCGAGGGGGGTGGAAGGGGCGGGCTGCGCACTGCTCATGGCGACAAGATTAACAGGTGTTTTACTTGTAAATCGCTTGCCTTCACTGGCGTGCTCCGTCGAATGCTCCCCGTGTACACCCTTGCGCTTGCGTGCGCGCCGCATGGTCCGGGCATCGAATGACCGACCGTCGAACGGGGAGGTGCGCGTGCACGGACCGGCTTCGTCAGGCTGGCTGCTGGTGGCGCTCTGCGCGGTGACCGGCGCCTACTGCCTGGCGCGGATGCGCAGCGGCGCCGAGGAACAGCGCAGTGCAGCGGGCGGCGAGGCGCTGATGGGTTTCGGGATGGCCGCGATGGCCGTACCGGCGGCGGTGTTCACCCCACCCTCGTGGGCCTGGCCCGTCTACGCGGCGGTGTTCGGGGCGGCGGGGGTCCACGCACTGTGGGCGGCGCGGGCGGGCACGCACCATCTCCACCACCTGGTGGGGACCTCTGCGATGGTCTACATGTCCCTCGTCATGGCCGGCTCCCCCGGACACGCGCACGGCCGGGGCGGATCGGGAGTCCCGGTCCTGACCGGGGCGCTGCTGCTCTACTTCGCCGCTTACGTACTGCTGGCCGGCGTCCGCCTGGTACCGGTGGCCGCCGTGGCCGCGGGCGGCGTTCGAGCGGGGTGGGGCGACCGGCCGGAACTGGCTCGGGCCTGCCGGCTGTCCATGGGCATCGCGATGGTGGCGATGCTGCTGACGCTGTGAGCCGGACCGGCCCGCCGCGCCCAACGGATCCGTTGCCTGCGTCACTTTGACGGCACAAGGCGTACCCGTGGGCGGGGCCGCGCTCATAGGCTGCCCTCATGATGCTCACCGCCGCGCTGCTGCTGCTCGGCGCCGTGACCGCCGTGGTCGCCCCCAGGCTGCTCGCCCGGGCGGACTGGCCGGACCGTGAGCCGGTGGTGGCGCTGTGGGTGTGGCAGTGCGTCGTGGCGGCCGTCCTCGTGTGCTGCGCGCTGTCCATGACGCTCAGCGCGGCGGCGGCCTGGCACGCGGTCGGCGGGCACCTCTTCGCCACGGCCCCGCGCGCGGTCGTGGAGGCCTACGCCCTCGGTACGGCGGGCCCCTGGGCCGCGACCACGGCGGTCGCGCTGGCCGGCGCCGGCCTGTGGAGCGCGGCGATGCTGGTCCACGAGGTCGCCGGGGCCCGCGCCCGGCGCCGCCGGCGGCGTGCCGATCTGCTCGTGCGGGCTCCGCTGCTGCCGGGCGAGGTGGCCGTCTCCGGTCGGCTCGTCGTCCTGGAAAGCGAGCAGCCCGACGCCTGGTGGCAGCCCGGTGCTCCCCCGCAACTGGTCGTCACCACGGCCGCGTTGCTCCGGCTGAAGGGCCGGCAGCTGGACGCGGTGCTCGCCCACGAGCAGGGCCACGCCCGGGCCCGGCACGACTGGCTGCTGAACTGCTCCTCGGCTCTCGCCGGCGGCTTTCCGCAGGTGCCGGTGTTCGCCGCGTTCCGCGACGAGATGCACCGTCTGGTCGAACTCGCCGCCGACGACACGGCATCGCGCCGCTTCGGCCGCCTCACGACGGCCCTCGCGCTGGTCGAACTGAACGAGCACCGCGGCGTGTTCGGGCCCTGCCCGACCCCGCAGGCCCATGTCCCCGCCCGGGTGAACCGGCTGCTCACTCCCCCGGACCGGCTGACCGCGGCCCGGCGTCTGCGGCTGACGGCGGCGGCCGCGCTGGTGCCCGTGGTGCCGGTGCTGGTGGCGTTCGTACCGGGGCTGCGGGCGCTGGGGTAGCCGGAGCGCCCGGGCGTGCCGACTCCCTCCCCCCGGCGCGGGCGCCCGGGGGTTCCATGGGCCCGGCATGGCCTGAGCATGCCGACCCGGCGACGGAAGATCGCCTCCGTACTGGATCCGGCCCCCCCGGTTCGGCGAGGATCGCTGTATGCACACCTCGTCCGTCGGCTCCCCGCCCCGTCCGACGCACCGCACCACCGCCGGTCTCGTCGGCGTCCTGGCCCTGTGCTCGGCGCTGTTGCTGGCCCTCGTCGCGGCGAGATGGAGCCCGTTGATCAGCGCGGACGGGGACATCGCCGACACCACGCACCGCTGGGCGGTCGACGAACCGGCCCTCACCCAGGCGTGCCGCATCCTCACGGACTGGGTGTGGGATCCGTGGACGATGCGTCTATTGTGCGCGGCCGTCGTCGTGTGGCTGGTGGTGCGGTGGGCGGCGCGCTGGACGGCGCTGTGGCTGGCGCTGGCCGTCGCGCTGGGCACGCTGCTGCAGCAGGGCATCAAGGCCGCGGTGGACCGCCCCCGCCCGGTCTGGCCCGATCCCGTCGACTCGGCCCACTACTCGGCGTTCCCGTCGGGCCACGCCATGACCGCCACGGTGGTGTGCGGCCTGCTGCTGTGGCTCCTGCACCGGCACGGCGTAGGCCGGGCCGTGTGGCGTACGGCCGTGGCCGTGGCCGTCGTCTCCGTGGTCGGGGTGGGGCTGACCCGGATCTGGCTCGGTGTCCACTGGCCGTCGGACGTGGTGGGCGGCTGGCTGCTGGGCACGACGGTGGTGGCCCTGGCGGTGTGGGTGCACCGGCGCCGGCAGCCGTGAACCCGGCGCCGTCTCACCGGTCTTCGTTCGCGGCGGCCCGCGACCTCGTAGGATCACCCCCATGACGGCCGTGCTCTTCGACTCCTCCGGAACCCTCTTCCGTGTCGAGTCCACCGACTCCTGGCTGCGTGGCTCCCTCGCCGGGGCCGATGTCCGGCTCACGGAGCCCGAGTTGACCGCCGCGGTCTCGGCTCTGGAGGCGGTGGGGGCGCTGCCCGGCGGTGGTGATCCCGCGCGGGTCCCGGAGGAACTGGCGGACGCCTGGCTGATCCGGGACCGCAGTGCCGCCCTGCACCGGGCGGCCTACACCGGTCTCGCCCGGCAGGTCCCACTGCCCGACCCGGCTCTGCACGACGCCCTGTACGACCGCCACATGACCCCGGCCGCGTGGGCCCCGTACCCGGACGCCGTCGAGGTGCTGCGCGCGTTGCGGGAGCGGGGCGTTCTCGTCGGGGTGGTCAGCAACATCGGCTGGGACCTGCGGCCGGTCTTCCGCGCGCACGGCCTGGACCCCTACGTCGACACATACGTCCTGTCGTTCGAGCACGGCATACAGAAGCCCGACCCGCGGCTCTTCGGCATCGCCTGCGAGGCACTCGGCGCCGACCCGCGCACCACCCTCATGGTCGGCGACGACCGCCGGGCGGACGGCGGCGCCGCCGCTCTGGGGTGCCGGGTGCACTTCGTGGACCATCTGCCGGTGGCCGACCGGCCGGACGGGCTGCGGCCGGTCCTGGATCTGGTGAGCTGAGGCGGGGACACCGTCCGCGTGGAGGGGGAAGCGCGGAAAGTAGCCCAAGGCCACTACCAGGGCCGATCGCGCGCCCGCCTCGGACGATCCCCCGCGTCGCCCGAGGCAGACGGCATCACCGGCCCAGACCTGACAGGTCTTGGCCGGACCCTCTGAGTATAGTTGGCTGGCAGCCAGTCAACACAGGAGTTGCAGCATGTCTCCGCGTAGCGCCTCGGTGAACGAAGAGTTGCGCCGGCGTTCCCGGGAGCGGCTCCTGCAGGCGGCGGTCGAGCTGGTGGGTGAACACGGTTACGAGGCGACCACGCTCGGCGACATCGCGGACCGGGCGGGATCGGCCCGGGGTCTGGTGTCGTACTACTTCCCGGGCAAGCGCCAGTTGGTGCAGTCCGCCGTGCACCGGTTGATGCACCGCACACTGGAGGAGGCGCTGGAGCGCGAGCCGCGCACGGAGGACGGCCGGGAGCGGATGGCCCGGGCCATCGACGCGATCCTGGGTCTGGCCCGGGACCGGCCCGTGCTGATGCGCCAGCACATGGCGGGGATCCTGCAGGGCGAGGGCTTCATGCAGTGCCCGGAGCAGCGGCGGCTGGCCGAGCTGCTGCGGGACACCATGGCCCGGCACGGGTCGCCGGACGTCGACAGCGACTACCCGATGATGCGCGCTCTGCTGATGGGCGCGGCGTACGCGGCCCTGGTGCCGGGGGCGCCGATGCCGGTGCCGGTGCTGCGGGCCGAACTGTTCAAACGCTACCGGCTCGGCTCGGAGCTGGGTCTCCCGCCGGAGACCGGAGCCTCCGGCGGGAGGGGCGACAAGGATCTGTCGCGGTACTTCGCGACCGGGGCCGCACCGGAGTGCGACCCGGGGGGTCAGTCGAAGTAGTCCGGCTGCGTCTGGACGTTGAGCTCACGCTGGTGGACCCGGCGGGCCGGGTTCGTGCGCCGGTCGTCGATCTTCAGGACGTCGAAGCCCCGGGCGTACTCGTTCGAGTAGATGTAGCCGTTGTAGTAGTACGCGGACCAGGAGCCGCCCGACTTGATCGTGTCGGTGGTCAGCGGGCCGCGGTCGAAGTAGGCGATCTCCTTGGGCTTGGCCGAGTCGGTGAAGTCCCAGACGGAGACGCCGCCCTGGTACCAGGCCTGAACCATGATGTCCTTGCCCTTGACCGGGATCAGCGAGCCGTTGTGGGCGACGCAGTTCTCGGTGTCCGCCTGGTGGCGGGGGATCTTGAAGTAGCTGCGGAAGACGAGCTTGCGCTTGTCGCCCTTGCCGACCACGTCGTAGATGCCGTCGGCGCCTCGGTCCGGGCCGATCTCCGCGTTGCAGGTGGCCGCGCCGCCACCGCCCAGCTCGTCGGTGAAGACGACCTTGTTCGCCTTCTGGTTGAAAGTCGCCGAGTGCCAGAACGCGAAGTTCACGTTGTCCTGCACGCGGTCGATGACCTTCGGGCGTTCCGGGTCCTTGATGGAGAACAGGATCCCGTCGCCCATGCAGGCACCCGCGGCCAGGTCCTTCGACGGCAGCACGGTGATGTCGTGGCAGCCGGTGGTCTTGGACACGCCCGGGTTGGTGGGTCCGCCCGGGTTGCCGCCGCCGTCCGGCCCCTCACCGGGGAACAGCACGGGGAAGCCCACGACCTTCGCCTTCTCGGGGGCCTTGCGCGGCACCTTGATGACGGAGATGCCGTCGTGCGGCGGCTGGCAGTCCGGGTAGGCGGCGTTCGGCGAGTACGAGGAGACGTACACGTAGACGTTGCGGCGCTCGGGCACCAGCGTGTGGGTGTGCGAGCCGCAGGCGGTCTCGACGGCGGCGACGTACCTCGGGTTGCGCTTGTCGCTGATGTCGAAGACCTTCATGCCCTCCCACGAGGACTTCTCGGTCGCCGGCTGGGTGGTGCTGGAGCAACTGCTGTCGCTGCGCGAGGAGTCGGTGGACAGAAACAGCAGGTCGCCGGAGACGGAGATGTCGTTCTGCGAGCCGGGGCACAGCACCTGGGCGATGGTCTTCGGCGCCTTGGGATTGCTGATGTCGAAGATGCGGAAGCCGTCGTAGTTGCCCGCGAACGCATACCTGCCCTGGAAGGCGAGGTCCGAGTTCGTGCCCTGGAGCACGTCCTTGGGGACGTGGGCCAGGTGCTGGATGTTGTCGGAGTGGACGATCTCGTCCTGGCCGGGTATGTCGCCGTTCCGGATGGCCTCCCGGACCTCTGCCTGGTCGCTCTTGGAGACCTTCTTCGGCGCTGTCGGCGCGTCCCCGGGGTCGGGGGTGGCCCCTGCCGGTGCCGCGGTGAGGAGCGCGGCCAGCAGCCCGGCGGCGGCAGCGGCAACTCCCAAGCGTCTGAGGCGTGTTCTGCGGTCGTTCAACAGGATCACTGTTTTCCTCCCTGGTTCCGTTCACTGCGGAACGGTTCACGCACCACGCAGTATCGTCTTCGCCATGCACATACCAACAGAGGGCAACAGAATCGCAATGAAGTTTTCCGATCAATGACCCGCGGAAGCGTGCGTGTACGTCGTCCGCAACTCGAGGTGCGTCCCAACCCGCCTGCCACAGGAGGTCGTTGTGCTCTTCCGCCGTGCGTCCCGGGCGTCCGCCGTCATGACGGGGCTGGTCGCCCTGGCCGTGCTCGCGGCCGGGGGCTGTGACTCCGGTCCGGACCGCAAGCCGGCCGCCGCGGACGGGCCCGCCGTGATCGCGCCGGGTGAGCCCGGCGAGGCGAACCGCACCCTGTCCGCCGAGGAGGCCGCCGACCGGCGCTCGGAGAACGACTCCCCCAACTCGGCCGACGTCTCCTACGTCCGGATGATGATCGAGCACCACGCACAGGCCCTGGAGATGACCGAACTCACCCCGGGGCGGGCCGAGTCGAAGAACGTGAAGCGGATCGCCGAGCGCATCGCGGCCGGTCAGAGGCCGGAGATCGAGGCCATGAAGGGCTGGCTGAAGTCGTACGGCAAGCCGTTGAAGGCCGAGCGGCACGAGCACGCCACGATGCCCGGCATGGCGACGCAAGCCCAGCTGAAGAAGCTCCGCGCCGTCGGCGGAAAGGCCTTCGACCACCTCTTCCTCGCCCTGATGACGACCCATCATCAGGGTGCGATCACCATGGCCACGGACGTGAAGGGGCAGGGCAACAACATCCGTGTCGAGGAGATGGCCGACGAGGTGATCGCGCAGCAGACGAGCGAGATCACACGGATGCGGAACATGCTCTGATCGCGCTCGGGGGCAGGACCTCGTCCCGGTTCAGCGCCTGGCGCGGCGCGGCGACAGCAGACCAGCGTCCCGGGCCTGGCCGATCAGCCTGAGCGACGTGCGACGGCTGTGCCCGGTCGCGCCCATCACGGCGAGGACCGGGTCTGCTTGTCGGCATCACCGGTGCTCTAGCCGGTCGCGTCGTCACCGGAAACGCCGACGGCTTCTGGGGCCCCAACGTCTCGTCGGCCACCGACTTC
>NZ_JBEXSH010000081.1:0-17755 GCF_040613555.1 Streptomyces sp. NPDC006265 | reverse complement strand
TCCCAGGTGGCACTCACCCGCTACCACCATGGCCACACCTTGGATGCTCATGGCCGGACCACCGGCATACATCACACGCCCGGCAGCAGTCGGTGTCGGACCTTGGCCAGGACGTCGACCAGCGCGTCCACCCGGTCCGCGTCCAGGCCGCCCGAGGCGGTGGTCAGCGAGGAGGACCCGACCTTGACGACGATCCTGCGGGCCTCGCCCACGGCCTGCCTTGCCCCTGCCACGTCGCCGTCCGTCCCCTCGCGTCGATTCGGTCGCTCACCAGGAAATCTACGGGACGGCCTGACGGGGTGCGGCGCCGGTCCACGCTACGGACGGTGCCGCCGACGTCACGGGAGCGCTACCGCCCTTCTCCGGCCTCACCGCTCGGCTGCCGCCTGCCTTCTTCGCCCCTCACCCGACGGCCTGTCGCCCTTCCTCGAACCCCACCCCGCTTTCTCCGACCCCACCCACGACAGGAATGCAATCTTCCGCTACGGTCCGACGACACGTGCGACGGCAGCCGCCCCCACGCCCCGACGACACGCGCGTGTCGTCGGGAGGACGCCGCGCGTTAACCCGGACGGCCGACCTGCGCCGACCCGACGCTCCTGGAGTGACCGCAGTGCCCGTACCTCTCCCCCGCCCGCAGGCCCTCCTCAAGGGGCTGGTCACCGTCGTCCTGGCCGCCGCTTTCGCCGCACAGGCGGTCGCGGCGCTGCTGCCCCACGTCCCGCTGCTGATCGCCGCGACGGCCGTCTCCCTGGCCACCGAGGGCGTCCTCTACCGCTGGCAGCGCGGGGTGCTGTCGCTGTTCGCCAAGTCGCACGCGGACATCACGGTGCGGCACGTCCTGCGGGATCTGCTGCTGGTCGTGGCCCTGCTGCGGCTCGGCGAGCAGGACCGGGAGACGGTGTACGCCCCGCTGGTGGCCGGGCTGCTCGTCTTCTACGTGCTGCACTGCGCGATCCAGGCGGTCTCCGTGCTGGTCCGCCGCACCCGCACCCTGCCGGTGGTGACCCGGAACATCGACGCCGCGGCGCTGCGGCTGTCCCCCGCCCCGGCCGTGCTGTTGCGCCGCCCCGGCCACCGGCTGTTGGTGTTCGGCCTGCCGGCGACGGCCGGGCTGCTGGCCAGCGCGCCGGGCGACCGGCCGGTCTACGCGGCAGCGGGCATCGCACTCTCCCTCGCCCTCGGGCTGACCGGCCTCGGCGCGCTGCTCCTCCGCCTGCTGCCCGGCCGCCGCCCGGCGGACGAGCAGGAGGTGCTCGACTGGTTCGACGCGTGGCTGGCCGCGTACCGGCCGACCGCCGGCCTGTACTTCTCCGGCGGGGCCGCCTCGGCCTACCAGGCCAACATGTGGCTGGAGCCGCTCGCCGGGCTGGACGCCAGGCCGGTCATCATCCTGCGCGAGCGGTTCATGGTGCAGAAGATCGCGGCGACGGACATCCCGATCGTGTGCCTGCCGAAGGTGTCGACGCTGATGCGCCTGGAGCACTCCACACTCCAGGTCCTCATCCACCCGTCCAACTCCGGCAAGACCTCCCAGGTGCTGCGCATCCCCACGATCAAGCACACCTTCGTCAACCACGGCGAGAGCGACAAGCTGTCGTCCTGCAACCCGTACGCGAAGGCGTACGACGAGGTCTGGGTGGCCGGGCCCGCCGCGCGCGAGCGCTACGCCCTGGCCGAGGTCGGGGTCGAGGACAAGGATGTGGTGGAGACGGGCCGCCCGCAGCTGGACGGCGTGCTGCCCTACGCGGGCCCGCCGGCCGGGGCGTGCACGACCGTGCTGTACGCGCCGACCTGGGAGGGCTGGGACGGCAACCCGGGCAACACCTCGGTGATCGCGGCCGGTGAGAACCTGGTGCGGGCACTGCTCGCGGACCCGGGCGTGCGGCTGCTGTACAAGCCGCATCCGCTGACGGGCTCGGTGGACCCGCGCGCGGGCGCGGCCGATCTGCGGATCAGGGAGCTGATCAGGGCGGCCAGCCGGGAACGGGCGGGGGCACGCCCCTCGGACAGCGCGGAACTCACGCTCCGCACCGCCGAACTGGACCGGCTCACCACGTCGGTGTTCCGGACCGGGGCCGACACCGTGGAGCAGATGCTGGTGCAGTCGGCGCCGGAGCCGGGCCGCGCGGAGGCGGTGACGCGGGCGACGGCCGCGTGGGAGGAGGCGTACTGGGCCTCGCTGCCGGAGAGCGAGCACCAGATCATCACGGACGACCGGCCCACGCTGTACTCCTGCTTCAACGTGGCCGACCTGCTGATCAGCGATGTGTCGAGCGTGATCAGCGACTTCCTCGCGAGTGCGAAGCCGTACGCCGTGGCCAACACCAGCGGGCTGCCCGAGGACGCCTTCCGTACGGCGTTCCCGACGGTGGTGGCGGCGACCGTGCTGACGCCGGACGCCGCCGGGGTGCCGGACCTGCTGGACGCCGTCCGGCACCCGGAGCGCGACGAACTGGCCGAGGCACGCGCCGAGTTGAAGCTGCGGCTGCTCGGCCCGGCGGAGCCGTCGTCACAGGAGCGCTTCAACGACGCCGTCCGGGCGCTGTGCGGGGCGGCCCGGGACCACCGGGCACGGGTGGCGGAGCGGCTGGCCGCGGTGCCCGGTCAACGCACCGCGACCGAGGTCCCGACCGCGCCGCGTTGAGCGGCGGCACCCGCGGTCACGCCGCGTGCCGCACCTCCCGGGACGTCAGCACCCGCCGCGCCTTGCGCACCGCCCGGCGCACGAAGGTGTCGACACCGCCCTCGCGGTAGCCCGGAAAGGCCCGGGCCTCCCGCGGCTCGGCGAGGAAGACCGAGTCGGGGACGCCGGCGGCGCGGTCCCGGAAGTGCGGGTAGACCAGGTACACACGGCGGCCCTTCCGCTCCAGGAGGGCCGCCGCCTGCTTCTTGGCCTTGACGAACTTCACGACGTCCGGCAGCAGTTCGGGCCGCTGTTCGGCGACCAGGTGCAGCCGGAGCCGCTCGTGGACCTTGAGGCGCTGTGCTACGCCCTCGGTCCAGTAGGTGTCCATCAGCGGCTTGGCGAGCTCGAACTTGTGCCGGCGGATCTCCTCGCCGTCCGTCAGGTACTTGGGCCCGAACTGCGGCAGCAGCGTGACGAGGAAGGGCCGGACCATCAGCTGATCACGCCGGCCGCCCGCGGGGACGAGATCGGCGATGAGCTCCATCAGGGCCCGCGCGGAGTCGAAGCGCAGCGTGTAACTGCCGCTCTTCGTCACGTGCTTGCCGTCGTCGCGGCCGACCAGGTAGTAGCAGGTGTGGTCGGCGACCACGGAGACGCCGTCCGCCCGCAGGTACGCCTCCATGGTGAACAGCGCGTCCTCGCCGGTGAAGAGCGACTCGTCGAAGCGCATGCCGTGCCGGTCCAGCAGCACGCGGCGGAACAGCTTCTGCGCGCTGAGCGTGAACTTGATGTTGGAGGAGAAGACGTCCGTCCGCTCCACCGTCTTGCCCCACATGGATTTCGGTGCCGAGCGGTTGACGCCCTCGACCCTGCCGAGCACCACGTCCGTGCCGGCGCGGTCGGCCATGCCGACCATGCGCTCCAGGGCCTCGGGGCCCAGCCGGTCGTCCGCGTCGAGGAAGAAGACGTAGCGCCCGGTGGCTTTGCTCAGGCCCACGTTGCGCGGGCCGCTGGGGCCGCCCGAGTTCTCCTGCCGGATCACCAGCACGTGCATGGGAGCGCGCTCGGCGAACTCCTCCAGGTACTCCCCCGTCCCGTCCGTCGAACCGTCGTCCACCGCGATGACCTCGACGCGCATCGGATCGATGGTCTGTGCCTCGACGGACGAGAGGCACTCGATCAGATACGGCATCGCTTCGTACGCCCCGATGATCACACTCACATCAGGCTGCGCAACGGTCACGTTTCCCCCTAGTCAATGGGATATTCCCCCGTATCGCCTCATTCGCTACTTGATAGACGGGTGATCGAGGCAAGCGGTTGCCTCGTACACACGTGTTAGTGGTTCAGGTCACAAAGTGAACGAACAGGAAACGGGGAAACGAAAGGGTTCGGCCCCGAGGAGAACTCCTCGGGGCCGAACCCTTCGTCATGCGGGGGTAGTTCAGCCCGCACCCACTCCGTCCGCGTCACCGGCGGAGGACACCCGCTGCCCGGGCACGGCGTTCGCCAGTTCGGCCTCGGTCTCCGCGAGGGCGGCCACGTCCCGGGACTGCTGGCCGACGTTGCGCGTCTCGGCCTTGACCGCGAGGTTCGCGACGGCGGCGTTGAACTGCTCGAGGGAGGTCGGCTCGTCCGGGCCCAGCAGGTACTGCTTGAGCTCCTTGCGGTCCCCGGCCAGCTGGTCGGCGTCCGGGGCGCGGACGGCGCCGAGCAGCTCGCCCACCTCGGACGCGCTGTTGGAGAGGATCACCGCGGCACGCACCGCCGTGTTGTTCCGCTTGAACTCCTCGACGCCCACGTCGGCGGAGTCGGTGACCGCGTACGGCTTGCCGCTCGCGATGAAGTCGGACACCACGCTGGAGATGTCGGAGACCATCGCGTCGGAGACGTTGAAGCAGTCGTACAGCCGCGGCTCGGAGCCGGTGATGACGCGGTGCTCCCAGGACGGGAAGGAACGCCAGTAGGCGTCGTTCCACTCGGCACGCAGCCGGGCGGCCTCCTGGTGCCGGGCCACGTCGATCAGCCCGTCACGGGTGGCCTCGGCCTCGTCGCCGCGGTCGCCGCCGGAGCCCGACAGCTGCGCGAGCCGGGCCTCGATCCGCTCCAGCTCGGCCTTGGCCTGCGCCTGGGCGGCGGTGTCGGCGATGAAGCGCGTGTTGATGGCGCGCTCCGCGGCGGCCTTCTGCACCAGGGCGGTGATCCGCATGTGCGCGGCGCCGGCCTCCTTGCTGACGTTGCCGGTGAACGGGTGCGGCTTGTACAGGACGCGGACCGGCGGGTCGGCCTGCACGAGCTGCTTCACGATGTTCTCGCCGGCCAGCACGACCGAGGTGTTGCCCGGGTTGCCGTCCCAGCCCTCCCAAGTGGGGGCGTACAGCACGGTCGGGATACGGCTCTCGGGCACGCCCTGCCAGTTCTGGATCGGGGCGAGCTGCGGGCGGCCGACCTCGACGATGTCGTCGTCGCGGACACCGACGTCGGCGATGGCGTAGCGATCGCGGCCCGCGCGGCCGGCCGTCCACACCTCGTCGTAGACCTTGCTGTACGGGTTGACGCTGGCGAGCTTGTCGCTGTCGCCGTGGCCGATGAAGACGTGCTTGATCGTGGGCACGCGCAGCATGTGGATGTTCTTGCCGACGTTCGCCGCGTACAGCGCGACCCGCACCGTGGACAGGTCCATGTTCATCAGGTGCACCCCTCCGGGCACGCAGATGACGGGAACCGTGGTGGGCGCGAGGTTGTTCAGGATGGCCCGCTCACGCAGGATGATCAGCGGCTTGGACTCCAGCTTCTCCATGGTGTCGAGCCACATGTTGACCTGGTAGGCGGAGTCCTTCGAACCCGAGAAGTACAGGACCGTCTCCGGCTTGTACTCACCGAGCCAGTCGTCGACGGCGGCCAGGACCTTCTCGGCGTTCGGCGGGATCTTCCGGCCGCGCACGTACGGCACGAGCGCCAGGACGTACAGGGTGGCCAGGGCCACGGTGACGCCGATGCCGATGAAGCCGATCAGGGCCGACTTGACCTGCGCGGCGACCAGGATGCCGACGACCGCCACGAGGTCGAGGTGGAGCATCTTCTCGGCGGAGCGGTGCAGCAGCCCCCGCGGCGGGGCGTCCGGGATGCGGATGCGCGAGGCCAGGTCGACGTTGCGGGTGGCGACCGGCATGCGGCGGCGGTTGCGAATGAGCTGGACCAGCGCGCCGTGCGGGGCCTGGAGACCGTAGAAGGCGATGAAGCAGGCGATCGCCCCGTAGTAGATCAGGTTGTCCGCGAGGGACAGCCGGGCCAGCAGCAGGATGAGCAGCAACTGCCGTATCAGGAAGCGGATCGACAGGCCGGCCCGGACCTTGCTGAGGCGGTTGATCAGGTAGCTGCCCTTGCGGTGCAGATAGTGGTCCGCCAGGTACGTCACGGCGGCCGCTGCCGCGAAGGCGGGAACGCTCGGGACGAGCGCGGCCAGCATGAGGGCGGGGAAGCCCGCCACCATGAGGATCGCCGCGGCCAGCTCGGCCGCGCTGCCCACCCGGGCGACGCGAATAGCGGTGGATATCACGGAGAAACCTGCTCTTGGGAGGGTGTGCCGGTCTTGTTTCTAGCATGCGGCTGGTCTGTGAATATTCGCGAGACTGTATGGATTCAGGCCCCTGCGAACACTCCGTTCGACGACAAAAGCCGTTGACAGGAGGGCGCAGAGGCCTGAATTACTGAAGTCTATTTGGCGCCAATTATTACACGCCGTCCTGCCGGTCCAGCACCGTGGCCAGTGCCTGCTCGAAGCCGGAGGCCCGGGCCGCCCCGGCCGTGGGGTCCTGCTGGCGGACGTCGATGACATGGCCGGTGAGCTCGGAGAGCAGCACGTCGAGCGAGGTGCGGGCCACGGCCTCGGAGGACAGCAGGGAACCGGCGGGCTCCTGGCCAAAAGCCTTGGTGCGCATGGGCGTGGCGGTGCGCTCGGGGTTGATGCAGTTGACGCGGACACCGTCGCCGGCCCACTCGTCGGACAGGGCCTGGGTGAGGTTCACCATGGCGGCCTTGGTGGAGGAGTACAGGCTGTACTCGGCACGGCCCCGGGTGTAGCTGCTGGAGGTGTAGAGCAGCAGCTGGCCGTCGGTCTCGGACAGGTACTTGTACGACGACCGGGCGATCTGCACCGGGGCCAGGTAGTTGACCTTCAGCGCCTCCTCGATGGTGGCGTTGTCGGTCTCGGCGAGCTTGCCTATGCGCAGCACGCCGGCGGTGTTGACCACGTAGTCGATGCGGCCGGTCTCGGCGTACGCCTTGGACAGGGCGTCGTCGACCTCCTCCGGGTTCTCCACGTGGGTGCCGGTGGTGGAGCGGCCGAGGGCGTAGACCTTGGCGCCGTAGGATTCGGCGAGCTCGGCGATGTCCTTGCCGATGCCGTAGCTGCCACCGAAGACGACCATGGTCTTGCCGGTCAGCAGCTCGCGGTAGGCCTCCTCGGAGACCTGCTCGGGCGCGGCCGTGGAGGCCAGCTGGAAGAGCTTGTCGGCGATGAAGACGTCGACGGGCTGGGTGACCTTCATGTTGTACTCGTCACCCGCGACGACGTGGATCGGCACGTCCGGCAGGTACTTGAGCACGACGGAGCAGTCGTCGGTCGCCTGGAAGTTGGGGTCACCGGCGGCGACCTCGTAGGCCCGCTTGATCGTGGACAGCTTGAAGGCCTGCGGCGTCTGGCCGCGGCGCAGCCGGGAGCGGTCCGGGATCTCGGTGATGAACTCGCCGTCCTCGCCGTGCGTGCGCGTGACGATGATCGTGTCGGCGGACGGGATGGCCACGTCGACGGCCTGGTAGCGCTCCAGGGCGACGACGCAGTCGTCGATGACGCGCTGCGAGAGCAGGGGGCGCACGGCGTCGTGGAAGAGGACGTTGGCGTCCTCGCCCTCGGCCAGGCCCTCTCCCAGCGCGGCGATGGCACGCTCGGTGGTCTCGTTCCGCGTGGAGCCGCCCTCGATGACCTTCGAGACCTTCTCGAGCCCGGCCTTCGCGACGATCTTCTCGATGTCGGGCACGTAACCCGGCGCCATCAGCACGATGATGTCGTCGATCGAGTCGGCGTTCTCGAAGGTGGTCAGCGTGTGCTCGATGACTGCCTTGCCGGCGATCTTCAGCAGCTGCTTGGGGATCGACAGACCCACGCGCTGACCGGTGCCACCGGCCAGGATCACTGCGGTGGTACGGGGCTTGGCTATGTGCTGGGACACAGGTGACCTACCTTGGGGCGACAGGGAACTTGGAAATGGTCCCACTTGGGGTTACCGCAATGCAAGGTGAGCGACCTCCACCGCATATGTGCGCGCAACCTCTCATTCACCTGGCGACGCCGCTGATTGCGAGACGGCTGCGCGAGCCCCGGAAATGCGCTGTGAGTAACTGCACAGAAGCTCAGCGACAGCGGAGCCGCTCGGGGCGGCGGTGACCGAGGGCCCTCACGGGCTCCTTGGGACGATGTCCTGTGCACGGTACGCGCTTTGACGGCACCCCGTGCACCACGGCCGCCGCTCGCCGGGGCGGTCACGGGGTCACGGTGTGCGGATCCGCACTTCCCGGGACACGTGTCGGCGCACGTTCTTCATGCGGGCCGACCGCGAATACCGCTCTCCCGGCAGCTCATTGCCGCGGAATTCCTGGTTGCGATTGCGCAGCATTTCGGCCTCGGCGAGAGCGATACCCCGTGAGACCGGGTCGGACTTCTCACACGGTTCACACGGTTCACAGTCCCGCACGACGACGAAGAGCCCGGGACTCCGAAGAGTCCCGGGCGCACGCGCCTCGCGGACCGGGTCAGACGACGTCGACGCCCGGCCGGCCCGCCTCGACCCGCAGCCTCGCCAGCGTGCCCGGCGTCGCGGTCGGCCGCCGTACGGTGTCGACCACTCTCACCTGGGCGTCGATGCCGTCACGGCGGACATCGAAGAGGTGGTAGCCGCGGTGCGCGTCGAGCAGCTTCCAGTGCGGGTTGTCCGGGCGCCGCGGGTCCCACTCCTTGCGGAAGGCGGCCTGGTCCTGGTCGCCGTTGCTGGAGATGGAGGTGCCGACGAACTCGGCGCCGACGACCCCGGAGTCCGGGTCGGCGTAGTCCTCCTTGAGGTCGCTGATCATCGTCAGGTGCCGGTCGCCGGAGAGCACCACCGGGTTGCGGACCTGCCTGAACTCTTGGAGGAAGCGGTTGCGTTCGGCCTGGTAGCCGTCCCAGGCGTCGTAGAACCAGAGCTTGCCCTCGCCGACCTGGAGGTCCGTCTCGGCCATCATGATCTGGGAGGCGATGAGGTTCCAGCGGGCGGGCGAGTACTGCAGCCCGTTCAGCAGCCACCGCTTCTGCCGGGCGCCGAGCATGGTCAGTGACGGGTCCTGGGCGCCGGCCTGGCTGGTGGCCTGGTCACTGCGGTACTGGCGGGTGTCCAGGACGTTGAGCCGGGCCAGACGGCCGAACTCCAGGCGTCGGTACATCCGGATGTGCGGGCCGTCCGGGACCGCGGTCGCACGGACCGGCATGTGCTCGTAGAACGCCTGGTAGGCCGCGGCCAGCCGGGCCACGAACGCGTCGTGCGGCTGCTTGTCCGGGTCCTGGGGGATCTCGCCTGCGAAGTCGTTGTCCACCTCGTGGTCGTCGAAGGTCACCACGAAGGGCGCGTTCGCGTGCATCGCCGCGAGGTCCGGGTCGGTGCGGTACTGCGCGTAGCGGTTGCGGTACTGGACGAGGCTGAACGGCTCACCGGCGCCCTCGTGCCGCCGTACGCCCGTCGCCGAGGGCGTGGACTCGTAGATGTAGTCGCCGACGAACACCACGACGTCCGGGTCCTGGTCGAGCATGTCTGCGTACGGCGTGAAATAGCCGTGCTGCCAGTTCTGGCAGGAGGCGAGGGCCATGCGCAGGGAGCCACCGGAGCTGTGGGGGTGGGGCGCGGTGCGGGTGCGGCCGACGGGCGAGAGCTGCCCGCTGGTGCGGAAGCGGTACCAGTACGTACGGTCGGCGCGCAGCCCCCGTACGTCCACGTGAACGCTGTGCCCGTACTCGGGCCGGGCCTGGGCGATGCCCCCTCGAACGACCTTTCTGAACCGGGGGTCCTCGGCGAGCTGCCACCCCACCGGCACCGTCCGGTCGGGCATGCCGCCGCCGTTCAGCGGGTCCGGGGCGAGTCTGGTCCACAGCACGATGCCGTCCGGCAGCGGGTCTCCCGAGGAGACGCCGAGGCTGAACGCACCGTCGGGCAACGGCGTCTCGGCCGCTCGGGCGGCGGCCGGGAGCCACAGCTGGGCGGAGGTCGCGGCGCCGAGCACCGCGGCGCCCGCGGTCAGAAAGCGGCGTCGGTCGGGGGATACTGCTCCGGTCATCGGCTGACTCCCTTACCTCGCTGGCCACGTGGACACGGGGAAGCTTCACGCTCGCGGGCGGTCCGCCCGCTGAACGCCGGGATTCACGTACATGACAACTAGGCAGACAAAGAGAGACTCGCCGCCAGCATCGGAACAAGCCGTTGCCGGGGCGAGTCTGACAGATGATCAGTGTCGGGTCAGTGAGCGAAACCCCTGCCGAGGGAGGAGCCGCTCTTGACCGTGCCGAGGGTGCCCGCGCCGAAGCTGACCGAGCCGGTCGCGGTGGGAGCGTTCACCGGGTTGGGGAACGCCCAGACCCCGCCGTCCCGGTTCTCGCCGGTGGCGCCGGCGAACAGCTCGGCCCGGCCGTCGCCGTTGACGTCGAGCAGGTTGGTGTCGGCGCCGAAGAAGTCGTTCTGCTCTGCGGTGCCCGGGACGTTCCGGGTGTTCTGGCTGATGCTGTAGGCGCCGTTCCCGGTGAGCCCGGAGCCGCCGCCGCGCAGGAGGGTCACCTGGCCGGCCGCGTACACCTCCCCGAGGTCCTCGCTCGAGCTGCCGGTGGAGACGTCCGCGTACCCGTCGGCGTTGACGTCACCGACGGAGATACCCCCGCCGAAGCTGTCGGACCACTCCGAACTTCCGGGCACACCCGGGGTTTCCTGCGTGATGATCGTCGTACGGGAGGTGTCGGGTCCGTCGGCCGAGCCGTGCACCACGCCGATCTGGCCGCCCTTCAGCAGCGGGTCGTCGAGGTCGACTTCGCCGAAGCCGTCGTTCGGGCGGCCGATGACGAGGTCGGCGTACCCGTCCTTGTCCACGTCGCCGACGCCGAGGCTCTCACCGCCGCGCATACGCGTGCCGTCCGGATTGTTCACCGGGGAGGAGGCGCTCAGGCCGTCACGGGTGCCCCGCAGGAAGACCGCGCGACGGTGCCTGTAGTCGGGGTCGTGCATGTCGTCGTCGCTGACGTCGTGGATGAGCGCGACCAGGTCCGTGACGCCGTCGTGGTCGACGTCCCCGGCCGCCACGTCGTCCGTGACGTACGCGGGCTCGATGGCCAGGGTCTGGCTCTTCGCGGCACCCGTGGTGCGGTCGAACGGCCCGTACAGCAGACGGTTGCCGGTGGCGAGGTCCGGTTGTCCGTCGCCGTTGAAGTCGCCGAGCGCCGGGGTCTCGGGGTCGACCCGGTCCTCCTCGGTGCCGGTGGCCACGGCCGTGCCGCCGGACAGGCCCTGCTTCCCGCCCCACAGCACGGCGAGCGTGCCGGCCGCCCTGACGTCTCCGACGCTCTCGCCCGGGGCGCCCACGACCAGGTCGGCGTAGCCGTCGCCGTCCAGGTCGCCGGCGGCGAGACCGTCGCCGTAGTCGTCGTTGGTCTCCGCGGCACCGGGTATGCCCGGGGTGTTCTGGCTGAGGACCTGCTTGTGAGTGAGGTCGAGGCCCTTGGCCGAGCCGTACACGACGGCCACGTATCCGGCCTGGGCCTGACCGTCGACCTTTCCGCGCGGGGCGGCGACGGCCAGGTCCTGATAGCCGTCGCCGTTGAAGTCGTCCTGGAGTTTGTCCGCGACGGACGGGGCGGCCGGGGCGGCCGGGGCGGCGTGCGCGGAGGCCACCGGGGTGGTCACGGTCGCGACGACGGCGACGGCCGCGGCGACCGCTCGGCCGACCCTGCGCTTGCTCATGGACTGTGGCACGTCAACTCCGGCGATTCGCTGGGCAGTTACGGCGCGGAGGGGAACAAGATCCCCTCCGGCACCACCCTGTACGACTCACCGAAGAACGACTTGGTTGCACCGAAGTCCGTTGCGAATTTGCCTTCTGTTAACTCAGAACGGCTCGAAATCGTCGAACTCCTGCTGCGCCTCGTCCCGCTCGGCCTGCCGGTCCTTGCGGCGCTGCGCGGCCGGCCGCTCGCCCTCGAGGCGGTGGTCCTCACCGCGCCGGCCGAGCATCTCGGCCCCGGCCGTCACGGACGGCTCCCAGTCGAAGACGACCGCGTTGTCCTCGGGGCCGATGGCCACGCCGTCGCCGCCTCGTGCGCCCGCCTTCATCAGCTCCGCCTCGACACCGAGCCGGTTGAGCCGGTCCGCGAGGTACCCGACGGCCTCGTCGTTGTTGAAGTCCGTCTGGCGCACCCAGCGTTCGGGCTTCTCACCGCGCACCCGGAACAGGCCGTCGGCTTCCTGTGTCACGGTGAAGCCGGTGTCGTCCACGGCCTTGGGCCGGATCACGATCCGCGTGGCCTCTTCCTTCGGCCTCGCGGCCCGCGACTGCGCCACGACCTCCGCCAGCGCGTACGACAGCTCCTTCAGGCCCATGTGAGCCACGGCCGAGACCTCGAACACGCGGTAGCCGCGCGCCTCCAGGTCGGGCCGCACCATCTCGGCCAGATCCTTGCCGTCCGGTACGTCGATCTTGTTCAGGACGACGATCCGCGGCCGGTTGTCCAGCCCGCCGTACTGCCGCAGTTCCTCCTCGATGATGTCGAGGTCGGAGACGGGGTCACGCTCGGACTCCAGCGTCGCGGTGTCCAGGACGTGCACGAGCACACTGCACCGCTCCACGTGCCGCAGGAACTCCAGGCCCAGGCCCTTGCCCTGGCTGGCCCCGGGGATCAGTCCGGGCACGTCGGCGATCGTGTAGACCGTCGAACCGGCCGTGACGACACCGAGGTTCGGCACGAGTGTGGTGAAGGGGTAGTCGGCGATCTTGGGCTTGGCTGCGCTCAGCACCGAGATCAGCGACGACTTGCCGGCACTCGGGTACCCGACGAGGGCCACGTCGGCGACGGTCTTCAGCTCCAGGACGACGTCCCGCAGGTCTCCCGGCTCACCGAGCAGCGCGAATCCGGGCGCCTTGCGCCGCGCGGAGGCCAGCGCCGCGTTGCCGAGCCCGCCCCGGCCCCCCTGGGCGGCGACGTACGACGTGCCATGCCCGACCAGGTCGGCGAGGACGTTGCCCGCCTTGTCGAGCACGACCGTGCCGTCCGGCACCGGCAGGACGAGGTCCTGGCCGTCCTTGCCGGAGCGGTTGCCGCCCTCACCGGGCTTGCCGTTGGTGGCCTTGCGGTGCGGGGAGTGGTGGTAGTCGAGCAGCGTGGTGACCGACTGGTCGACGGTGAGGATCACGTCCCCGCCGCGCCCGCCGTTACCGCCGTCCGGCCCGCCGAGGGGCTTGAACTTCTCACGGTGGACGGAGGCACAGCCGTGGCCTCCGCTACCCGCGGCGACGTGCAGCTCGACGCGGTCCACGAAGGTGGTCATGGTGTGTGCCTCCAGGTGCGTACGTATGTGTACGAGGTTGTACGGGGTTGCTCTCTGCGTAACACGCGAAAGGCGGACCCGCTTCCCGTGAGGGAAGTGAGGTCCGCCTCGCGAAAGCTTCCGATCAGGCGACCGGAACGATGTTCACGACCTTGCGGCCACGGTGGGTGCCGAACTGCACCGAACCGGCCTCGAGGGCGAACAGCGTGTCGTCGCCGCCACGGCCGACGCCGGAGCCCGGGTGGAAGTGGGTGCCACGCTGACGGACCAGGATCTCACCCGCGTTGACGACCTGACCGCCGAAGCGCTTCACGCCGAGCCGCTGGGCATTGGAGTCGCGACCGTTCCGGGTGGACGATGCGCCCTTCTTGTGTGCCATTTCTCCTCAGTCCCTTACTTCGCAGCCGTGGGGATCTCAGTGACCTTGATCGCCGTGTACTGCTGGCGGTGGCCCTGGCGACGGCGGTAGCCGGTCTTGTTCTTGTAGCGCAGAATGTCGATCTTCTGGCCCTTGTGGTGGTCCACGACCTCGGCCTGGACCTTGATGCCGGCCAGCACCCACGGGTCGCTGGTCACGGCGTCGCCGTCGACAACGAGCAGGGTCGAGAGCTCGACCGAGTCGCCAACCTTGGCAGTGGAAATCTTGTCAACCTCAACGATGTCGCCGACAGCAACCTTGTGCTGGCGACCACCGCTGCGCACGATGGCGTACACGCGGAACTCACTCTCTAGCTCGGGAAACGGCACCCCCGCAGGCCAGCCGCCCGACTCAGCGAGCAGCCTCTCCCGGCGCCCGGCGCCCGGAGGATGAGGTTTACGGGGATGTAGACGCGTCAGTCGACACGCCGACGGTCAAGGTTACGGGGCCGCGGCCGAAGGGGTCAAACCGAGCCGGGCCCGCCACCTGTGCGACCGGTCACGCCGGTCGCGTCCCCGGGGGGTACGCGGAGTTCGCGCACGCCCCGGGGGACGTCGAGGCCGGTCAGCCCTCGTCGGTGGAGGCCGAGACGGAGGACGCGGAGGGCACCGACTGCTCCGCCGCCACGGTCTTCTTCGACGCGGTCTTCTTGGCGGCGGTCTTGGTGGTCTTCGCCGCCTTCTTGGCCGTCGTCTTCTTGGCGGCGGTCTTCTTCGCCGCCGTCTTCTTGGTGGTGGCGGCCTTCTTCGCCGTGGCCTTCTTGGCCGTCTTGCGGGCCGTCTTCTTGGCGGGTGCCGACTCCTCGGCGGCCTCCTCCGTGACGGCACCGTCCGACGCGGGCGCCTGCGGGGCCTTTGCGGACACGGCCTCCTCCGCCACGGTCTCCTCGGGCGCGGCCGACGGGACGACCACGACGGCCGTGTCCTCGGACGCCGTGGACACCGTGGGCTTGCGCACGGCGCGGCGCCGCGGACGGGCCGGGGCGGCGCTCTCCGCGGGCACCTCGGCGACCGGCTCGGCGGCCTCGGCCTGCTCGGCCACCGGGGCCGCGGCCTCGGACACCGCGGGTGCGGTCTCGGGCACCGTCACCACGGTCGCCTCGGCCCCCGTCGGGGAACCGGCCGGAGCGGACACCTTGCGGGTGGCCCGACGCCGGGTACGGCCCTTGGGTGCGGCCTCCTCGGCCGGAGCGGCCTGCGCGGCGTCGACCACCGGGTCCTCCACGGCCATCGGCTCGGCCTGCGCCTCGGCGGCCGGCTCCGGCTGCACCGGACGGGCGACCTCCTGCTCGGCGGTCACGTCCTGCGCCGTCGGTACCTCGGCCTCGGCCTGCTCGGCCCGGCTCCTGCCGCGCCGGGTCCGGTCCCTGCCCTGCTCGGCCTTCGGCTCGACGGCCTCACCACGCGGGGAGCCCGCCGGAGCCGACGCCCGCCGGCTCGCCCGGCGACGCGACCGCCCACGGCCGGCCGCGGCCTCCGCCTCGGCGGCGCTGCTGTACAGCTCCTCGTCGGGCTCGAAGGACGGCTCGGGCAGCGCGATCGGCTCGGCGGCCTCGGCTCCGACCTCCGCCTCGGTCTCGGCCTCCTGCTCGGCGGTCTCGACGGCCGCCTCGTGCACGTGCGGCTGGTCGGCGGCGCCGGCACGCGCGCGCTTCTTGCGCTTTCCGCCGCCTCCGGGGGCCGTCGGCTGCTCCATGTGCACGATGACGCCGCGTCCGTTGCAGTGGACACAGGTCTCGGAGAAGGACTCCAGCAGGCCCTGCCCGACCCGCTTGCGGGTCATCTGCACGAGCCCCAGCGAGGTCACTTCAGCGACCTGGTGCTTCGTACGGTCCCGGCCCAGGCACTCCAGCAGGCGCCGCAGCACCAGGTCCCGGTTGGACTCCAGCACCATGTCGATGAAGTCGATGACGATGATGCCGCCGAGGTCGCGCAGCCGCAGCTGGCGCACGATCTCCTCGGCCGCCTCCAGGTTGTTCCTGGTGACGGTCTCCTCGAGGTTGCCGCCCTGGCCGGTGAACTTGCCGGTGTTGACGTCGACGACGACCATCGCCTCGGTCCGGTCGATCACCAGCGAACCGCCGCTGGGCAGCCACACCTTGCGGTCGAGGGCCTTGGCGAGCTGCTCGTCGATCCGGTACGTGGCGAAGACGTCGACCTCGGAGGTCCACTTCGACAGCCGCTCGGCGAGGTCCGGGGCGACGTGCGAGACGTACCCGTGGATGGTCGACCACGCCTCGTCACCGCTGACGACGACCTTGGAGAAGTCCTCGTTGAAGATGTCACGGACGACCCGGACGGTCATGTCCGGCTCGCCGTACAGCAGCGTCGGGGCGTTGCCGTTCTTGGCCTTCTTCTGGATGTCCTCCCACTGCTGCTGCAGCCGCTCGACGTCCCGGCGCAGCTCGTCCTCGCTCGCGCCCTCGGCGGCGGTGCGCACGATGACGCCCGCGTCCTCGGGGACGATCTTCTTGAGGATGGTCTTCAGCCGGGCCCGCTCGGTGTCGGGCAGCTTGCGGCTGATGCCGGTCATGGAGCCCTCGGGCACGTACACGAGGTAGCGGCCCGGGAGGGAGACCTGGCTGGTCAGGCGGGCGCCCTTGTGACCGATCGGGTCCTTCGTCACCTGGACGAGCACGGACTGGCCGGACTTCAGGGCGGACTCGATGCGGCGCGGCCCGTGGGCCATGCCCAGCGCCTCGAAGTTGACCTCGCCGGCGTACAGGACGGCGTTGCGGCCCTTGCCGATGTCGATGAAGGCGGCCTCCATCGACGGCAGCACGTTCTGCACCTTGCCGAGGTAGACGTTGCCGACGTACGAGGTCGCCTGCTCCTTGTTGACGTAGTGCTCGACGAGCACGTCGTCCTCGAGGACGCCGATCTGGGTGCGGTCGCCGTGCTGGCGGACGACCATCACACGCTCGACGGCCTCGCGGCGGGCCAGGAACTCGGCCTCGGTGATGATCGGCACGCGTCGGCGGCCCTGCTCGCGTCCTTCGCGGCGGCGCTGCTTCTTGGCCTCCAGACGGGTCGAGCCCTTGATGGACTGCACCTCGTCGGACGGCTCGGCCTTGGGGCGGGGCTCACGGACCTTGACGACCGTGCGCTCGGGGTCGTCGTCGGAGGGCTCGGACTCGGTGCCGGAGTCACCGGCACGACGACGGCGGCGACGGCGCCGGCGGCTGCTGCTGGAGCCGCCCGCGCCGGACTCGTCGCGGTCGGCGGCGTCCTCGGAGTCCTCGTCGTCCTCGGCGCCGTCCTCGGTGTCCTGGTCCTGCGCGGCGCCCTGCTCGGACTCGGCGTCCTCGCCGCCCTCACCGTCGGAGTCGGCGGACTCACCGCGCCTGCGGCGGCGGCCGCCCCGGCGACGGCGGCGGCGCGAGCCGGTGCCCTCGGACTCCTCCTGGTCGTCACCGTCGGCCTGGTCCTCGGCGGACTCGTCGGGCTCCTCCGCCTCGTCGGCGGCGGTGTCGGCGGCGGCGGTCTCGGGGGCCTGGGCCGCGGGCTCGTCGCCGGCACTCCGGCGACGGCGCCGGCGACGCGAGCCGCCGGTCTGCTCCTCGCGCTGGGCCTCGGCCGGCGCGGACTCCTCGGCCTCCCCGGGCTCCTCGGGCTCCTCGGCCCCGGCCGCCTCGGCGGCGGCAGCGGCAGCGGCAGCGGCCCGCTCCGGGGTCTGGAACTGGGGCTCGGTGAAGACGGGCGCCTGGAACAGCGCGACGGCGGGCCGCCTCGGCCGCGACGTCGACTCGTTCTCGCCGTCGTCCGCACTCGCGGTCGCCCGAGCAACGGCCTTCGAGGCCCTCGAACCCTTGGCGGGCTGGGCGGGCTCGGCGAAGCCACCGGCGGCCCGGCGCACGACCCGGCGACGACGCCGCGGACCGGCCTCCTCGGCCGACTCGGCGGCTTCGTCGGCCGCGGTCTCGTCGGGGGCGTCGGCAGCGCGGGCGGGCTCGGCGGCGGTCGCCTCGGACGCGCGGGCGGGCTCGGCTGCGGGGTTCTCGGTCACGGGTGCCTTCGCCTCCTCGGCATTGCCCTCCACCGCGTCCGCGGCGGAAGGACCACCCGCGACCCGTCCACCGCCGGCTGCGTGGACAGCAGC